>JBDTWC010000056.1:0-8808 GCA_040006875.1 Acidobacteriota bacterium
ACGGCCTACAACCCCAAGAGCGAAGCCCAGGACGTTGAGGTCAACGCCGAAGCGCACATGCGCCTCGGCGCGGAACTTGTCGCGGCAGGCCACCAGCCCGTAGAAGGCGTTGGTCAAGCTCCTGACGGGCGATGGCCGGCCGAGAGGAGCTACCTCGTGCTCGGCATGGACATCGACGTGGCCCAGGCCACCGGCCGTCGCTACGGCCAGAATGCGGTCGTGTGGGTGGGGCCCGATGCGGTCCCCGCGCTGGTGCTGCTGCGGTAGCGGCTCGGTCGGGACTTGGGTAGCGGTACGGAGCTCGGCGGCAGCGGTCCGGACGTGGTCGTTGCCGAGGGTGAGACATCCTCAGGTGGAAGCCTCGAGCTAGACCACGGCCCGGCGTACGTTTCCGCGGAAACGTCGCGGCGACTCGCGTGTGACGCGTCAGTGGTCGTGATGCAGCACGACGGCGCCAGCCGGGTGCTCGACCGACACACACCTGCGACGTCACGCTCTGTACGCCTCGGCCGTCAGAATCCGTGCACCCTGAGCCGCCTCAGGGCCAACCGCGCGGTGCCAGTGCCACGTTGCGTCTGACGTTGGAACCTCGGCTCTGACCAGCAGCCCCGCCTGAAAGATCCCGTCCCGGTTCTCGAGCCCCAGCATGATCGGCCCGCCCTCGTGGCGGAACACCGCCCACCGTCCACTGCCTGGCGACCAGGTTGGGGCGGGGTGCCACGCATAGGTGTCGTCGGGCCGCAGCTGCAGCAGCGACGTCTCCGCGCCGGCGGCGAGGTGGCCGCGGGCGTCGGCACGACGCACCACCCACACGCCGTAGAACTGGGATGCGTCGAGGGACGTGGGCAGGTGGTGCCCGATGACCGGCGTCGGTGCCTCTAGCTGCGCAGGCACGACGGAGGGCACGGCGATACGCACGGGCACACCGCCGCTGGGCGGGCTGTCGCTCTCGGTCTGGCCGCCGTCTGGCGCCACGTAGGTGACACGATCCGGTGCTTACACGATGCAGCAGTGCAAGTCGGAGCGCCTCGAGAACTCGTGGGCGCGCCGCAGAGTCTCGGCGGGCGAGGTGCCTTCGGGTATCGCCTGCGGCGGGTACACAGCAGCCATGAGGCGCACGACCAGGTGCGGATACGACATGAGTAGTCCTTTCGATGTCTCCGTTGCAGCGGAGCGGGTCCGTCCATCGCGCATGGCTCCAGGCGAGGGGCCTGGCCGGCAGGGCCACCGTGTGCTCCGTGAGCGGAGCAGGACGACGGTATGGCGTGCGGGTCGCGGAGCCGGAACTCTCGCCGCACTCTTCATGCTGGCCGCGGGACGTGCGCGGGCCAGGGTGTTCCGACCAAATGAAAAAGGCTCGCCGACGCAATCGTCGCGAGCCCTTCAGGTCGCGACTTAGATGGTTGTGACGAACTGTCGCGCGCCCATCAAGTCGGTGAAATCACCGCGCGACGTTTTGAATATTTCACACCCGGTCAGGTGAGTCAATGCCTGCGGGACGTAGCATGAAGACGCCACTGGTCCATGGATTGACACCCTTACGACCGATTCCTGCCCATGAGGCCATGGCTGCGCGGGGAGCGGTCGTGCAGGACATGTATTTGACAGCATATGCGTCGGACCGCATAGTCAGCCCTGGCGTGGGACGTTGAGTGTCACGCCGAGTTCGAGCCGGAGTTCGAGCCGGTATCGCACGCATCTCGCGACGCTCGGGCGTGTCATCACGTCACGACGGCTACGATCATGACGAATCTCGACCGCATTCGAACACAACTGAGCCCGGCCCGACGGCGCAAGGACGGCTGTCGGTGTTGGCTGAGTTCCCCGGACGCGCGTCAGTGCGGCTCACGGAATTGGAGACGCCGCCGCGGACACGCGGGCGTGCGCGCTGAGATCCCGCGATCTGGGGCCTGGCGTCCCGCACTGGCGGCGTCGCGTCGAACATGACCGACTGGTTCCACACCCTCACCGGCTTCCACGAATCCTCCTACGCCTCCACCCAGGCGAACCTCGACGTGGTGGGCGACACGCTGCGGTCCTGCGTCAACGGCCAGTCCTACGCCATCGGCGAGCTGGAAACGCCTTCCCTCGCGGACCTGCGCACGCGCACCGCCAGCCTCCGTGACGAGCAGCGCGGCCGGCTCCGCGTCTCCACCATCGTGGCGGATGTCGCGTCGCTGCACCGCGACCCCGCCCATCACGGCGCGCTCTTCCAGGTGGCGTCGCAGTTCAACCTACTCGAGATGACCGGGCCCAGCGTTACGCCCGAAGACGGCGTGGCGCGCTACGCGCACGACCCCACGCAGGGGCCGGCGTGCGCCGTGGCGGCCGGCGCCGCCACCATCTACCGCAACTACTGCGTGCCGGTGGCGCAGTGGCCGGGGCAGCGTGGGCAGACCGCGAGCCGCCAGATCGACTGCCTGGCCGGCATCGGCGCGGCGCTCGGCAACACGAGCCACACGCTGTGGACCATGCGCAACGGCTACGCGCTGTGCACCGAATCTGGACTTGCCGCCATCACTACCAGGCTCGCCGCCATGGCGGACACAGAGCGCGACGATCTGCGTGCGCGTCTGGCGGTGGGCCTGCACTGGAACGTGCAGGTCACGTCCGCTGGCGCCAGTGCCACCCAGCGCGTGTCGCAGGCGTTCTGTTCAACGTTGCCGGTGAGCTACAGTGCCGTTCCGCCTGCGCGCTGGCAGGCCTTTGCCACGCTGGTGCTCGAGGGCGCCTACGAGGCCACGCTGCTGGCGGCGCTGCTGCAGGGGCAGCGCGGCGGCACGAATCGCGTGTTCCTTACGCGGTTGGGCGGTGGCGCGTTCGGCAACGACAGCGCGTGGATTCACGGCGCACTGCGGCGCGCGCTCGTGCTGATGCGGGGCTGCGACCTGGACGTGCGCATTGTGAGTCGCGGTTCGCCTGGGGCCGAGCTGCTGCGGCTGGTGGGCGAGTTCGCGTGAGGGCGGTGTCGACTTGAAATTCTGCGACGGGCTGTTCGTGCCTGGCGTGAAGATCGCGCCAACCACTCGGTCCATTGGGCAGCTACGGGCCATCTCTCGCCCGGATCCGCCGCTGATCACGTGCGATCGACGTCTGCAGCGCTCGCCCGAAATGCGAGCGGAGGTGGAACGCATCGCCCACTGAGGCGTGTCTCCACTAGTAGCCAGCGGGTATGATCCAAGTCGAATGCCCCGTCTCATCGCGCGACAGACATCGCTGTGGAATGCGTTCTCGTTCGACCTGCTCGGCGAGCAACGCCGCGTCGTCGGGAACCTCGCCTGGCCGCGAATCGCCCAGGCCACCAACGCACGAGTGCGAGTGTTGCCCGAGGGCAGTCCTGACGGCGGCGTCACCCTCACCTGTGAACGGGGCCGGTTCCACATTCCGTTCACGTACGCGTCACGAGGCTGGACCAACGACGTGCGCTTTGAGCTGGTGAGTGCCGACGGGCGCACCCTGGCGAGTGCCGAATCGGTGGCGAACCGCACAGGACGGAATCGCGAGTTCCAGATCTCCGCGCCTTTCACGGGAGTGCTGCGCCACACCGCGCGCCTCGCTCGTCACCGCTTCGTCGTGGAGCGCGACGGCACGGTGGTCGGCACGGCAGCGGAGCCGCGGGCCGTAAGCGTGCGACGGGAAGTGCACCTCGACCTGACGGTCGATGTCGAGACGCCGGTGCAGGGGTTCTTCTTGTTCCTGGCGTTGCACATGATTTGAGCGCACGGATCATGCCATCGGGGTCAGACCTTCCCAGCGCACGGATCATGCCATCGGGGTCAGACCCCTCCCCAAGATCCTCGCCTTCGGGGCGCAGTATGATGCGCGCCTATGAGCGCCACTGACCCAACCTACGCCCTGGGGCGCACCGCCGATGAGCATCAGCGGCTGCAGCAGCAGGCCGCGCTGTTTCGCCCCATCACCGATCGCTTCTTCCGGGGGGCGGGTCTGGCTCCAGGCATGCGGGTGCTCGACGTTGGCAGCGGCGCGGGTGATGTCGCGTTCCTGGCCGCCGCGATCGTTGGCCCCACCGGCAGCGTGGTGGGCGTGGATATGGATGAAGGCGCCCTGGCCACGGCGCGGGCGCGCGCGCAGCTGCTGGGCCTCACGAACGTGACGTTTCTGGCTGGCGACGTCCGCACCATGGCGCTCGATGGCCACTTCGACGCCGCTATCGGCCGTCTGGTGCTGTTGTATCTCGTGAATCCAGCTGAGGGCCTCGCGGCCATCGCCGCTCGCGTACGGAGCGGTGGCCTGGTGGCTTTCCATGAAATGGACATGGACCCAGATGTGCGCCTGCGCAGCTATCCGGCCGCGGAGGAAGGGGCCGCCGATGCCCTGTGGAATCACACCGGCCGCGCCATCATCCAGACCTTCGTATGCGCGGGCGTCCACGTGCGCATGGGCCGGATGCTGTTGCGCACCTTCGAACAGGCCGGCCTGGGCGGGCCCGCATTGGTCGAGGAATGCAGCGTCGGCGGCGGTTCGCTCTACGCGGGCTATGCCTACCTGGCCAACACCTTGCGCAGCCTGGCGCCACTGGCTGGCAAGTTCGGTGTGGACCTGCCGCCGCTTGACGGCTTGGCCGAACGGATGCGTGACGAAGCCGTGGCCGGGCGGCTGATCGTGTGGACGCCTCCGCTGGTGGGCGCGTCGGCCGTGAAGCCGTAGCGCCCGCTATCCCCTCAAAGGCAACCGCGGCGCTGGCGGCGTCAGCCGCGCGAGCGCGCTGTCGAACTGCAGCTTCGGGGCATAGCCGTCTCTGGCGCCATCGAGCTGTACCAGAATCTCCTCCGCCAGCGCCGCCGGGGACACCACGCGGGCATGGGCGCCGTAGCCCAGCACCCACGTGCGCAGCGCCCAGTCGCGGCACACCTTCAAGGTGACTCTCACGCCGCCATCGGCATGGTCTTCCACCTGCTGACTCTTGTGCCACGTCCGCTCGCGCACGTAAGGCGCCACCCGCGCCGTGAAGTCCACGACGATGCGCTCGGGTTTGCCGCCCAGGTTCACACCCAGCGACTGCCCAAACGCCTCCGACGACACGTCGTCTACCGGCGTGAAACCGCGCTCCAGCACGGTCACCCGGCGGACGCGCTCCACCGCGAACACCCGCACCTGGCGATATTCGGGAACGTAGGCGCTCAGATACAGCCCGCCTTCGGCGTACGACAGGTGGTAGGGATGCAACTCGTAGTCTTTTTCGCGATTGCTGTGCACCGAGAAATAGAGCACCTTGGCCACGTGCCGGTCGGACGCGGCCTCGATCAGCCGGGCCACGAATTCGTCGTGCTTTGGTGCGGTGACGTTCTTGCGCGGGGCACTCTTCACCTGCACCACCTCGGGCAGGCGTTTCAAGAACTGCCGCACCCGCGGCGACAGCGCCTTCTCGACCTTCTTGATGATGGCGGCGAGGCCCGCCTCGAAGGGCGTGCCCGTGAACGACACGAGCAGCGCACGGCTCAGGTAGAGCGAACACGCTTCGGTCACCGACAGGCCGGCGTCGTTCAGGGCCTTGAGCGGCATGGTCATCAGCCGCCAGCAGGTCTTGCCGTCGCGCTTCTCGTCCACCAGCGGGAAGCCCACTTCCTGCAGGGCCGCCAGATCGCGCCACACCGTGCGGGTCGTCACCTTGAAATGCGCGGCGAGGTCTTGCACCGACACGCCGCTGCGATCGGCGTCGATGTGCAAGAGCATCTGCCAGTGGCGGATCACCTCGGCGTTGCGCGGCATGCACCGAGATTCTATGTCGTGGCGGCGGGTTGTGATGCGTGCAGGTGGGGAACGCGGGGCAGGAAAGTCGAGCCAGGAAAGGGCGACGTGTGGAACTGGAAGGGGACCGCGTCCGGCCGGTATCGGGCCCAACGCGATCCCCTGTGGTGCGGCTGACTAGTAGCGCGCGTGGTAGGTCACGGTCTGACCCGGCTCCACGTGCACGTCGAACTCGATGGGCGGCCCGTTCGGATCGACCTGGACCTCGATGTGGTGCGAGCCGGGCTCCATGTTGAGCCGCTGGAACACGCCGTCGTAGTCGTCGACGACGCCGGCGTAGTAGCCGTCCACGAACACCTGCGCGTCACGCGGCGCGTCCACGATCCGCACCGAGCCATACGCGAAGCCCTGCGGGATGGCGTAGTAGCCGTAGTTGCCACCGTAGTTCCCGTTGCCGTAGTAGCCGCCCGACCCGTAGTTGCCGTAGGGGCGCCCGAAGTAGAGGTTCAGGCTCCAGCCCGGGCGGTAGCCGCGCGGGCGATACCCGTAAGGCACCGCGTAAACCCGAGGACGTGAGTAGTAGGGCCGCGCGTAGTTGGGCCGCGAGTTGTAGCCCCGGTTGCGATACTGCGGCACGATTACGACCGGCCGTCCGCGGTCGCGATCGCGGTTGCTGTCGTAGCGGCCGCGGTCGTTGCCGTTGCGCCGGCCGTCGTTGCGGTCGCGCGCTTCGGCGCGGGGCACGGCTTCACGCCGCTGGCCGCGGTCGCCGCCGTTGTTCTGTGCCTGGCCCTCGCGCGCTTGGCCGCCCTGCGCCTGGCCACCACGGGCCTCGCCGCGATTGGCGTCGCGGTTGCCATCGCCGCTCGGACGACGGCGCTCACCGCGGCTCTGGCCACTGCGCTGCTCGCCCTCGCGGCTGCGTTCCTGGGCGGCGGCCGGGGTCACTGACAACGCCAGGCTGGCGAGAAGTGCGGCTGCGGTTCCGACTCGTGTGGTGGTCATTGCGGGTGCCTCCGCCATCTATAAAGGCAAATCGATTGCCAACGTGATTGCAGGCGACTGTACGAGTCCTCCCCTGGAATTGCTAGGAATTCTGTAAATCCTGCGCGCTCGTCCGGCCCGAGGACCGGCCACACTGCACTCCACAGGGGACAGTTACCCCAGCGTGGGCACGAAGGTGGGCACCTGGCGACGCTTGGTCGCCTGTTCGTAGGCGTAGGCGACCTTGAACAGCGTCGGCTCGCTCCACGCCGGCCCGAAGAAGCTCACGCCCACCGGCAGCCCAGCCACCAGCCCCATCGGCACCGTGATGTCGGGGTAGCCGGCAATCGCGGCCGTGCCCGCGCTGTCGCCGCCGTCGAAGCGGTCGCCGCGGATGTGATCGATGAGCCAGGCCGGCCCGGCCGTGGGCGCCACGATCGCGTCGAGCTTGTACGTGGCGGCCAGCGCGTCGATGCCGTCGGCGCGCGTCCAACGGCGCACGGTCTCGAGCGCCTTCAGGTAGCGCGGGTCGTCGAGGCCGCTCGTGGCGTTCGATTCGAGCAGCCGCTCCTGGCCGAAGTAGGGCATCTCGCGATCGCGGTGCTGTTCGTTGAAGGCGATCAGCTCGTCGAGGTTCTTGACCGGCGCCTTCGGCCCCAGGCCGTACAGGTACTTGTTGATGTTGTGCTTGAACTCGTAGTTCAGCACCACCAGCGGCGCGGCGTTGAACACGCTGCCGGCTTCCATCGACGGCAGATTGGCAGGGTCGACGACGACCGCGCCGGCCGCCTTCATCGCGTCGATCGCCTGCGCGAACACCTTCAACACGCGTGCGTCGAACCCGGGGATGTTGCGCACGATGCCGAGGCGCGCGCCCTTCAGGCCGCCGGCGTCGAGGAACTTGGTGTAGTCCGCCTGGAACTCGCCGGCGCTGGCGCTGGTGGCTTCGTCCCTAGGGTCGACGCCGCACGCCGCGCCGAGCAGCATCGCGGCATCGCGCACGGTGCGCGTCATCGGGCCGGCCGAATCCTGCGAGTGCGAGATCGGGATGATACCGCTGCGGCTCCACAGCCCCACCGTGGGCTTTACGCCCACGATGCCCATGATCGACGCCGGGAAGATGATCGAGCCGCCAGTTTCGGTGCCCACCGTAAGGGCCGCGAGGTTCGCCGCCGTGACCGCACCCGAGCCCGAACTCGAGCCGCAGGTGGTGCGATCGAGCGCGTAGGGATTGCGCCCCTGGCCGCCGCGTCCGCTCCACCCGCTCGACGCGCCGAAGCCGCGCCAGTAGGCCCACTCGCTCATGTTGGCTTTGGCGAGCAGCACCGCTCCGGCGGCGCGCAGCTTCCCGGCCACGAACGAGTCTTGCGCGGGAATCGAGCCCTCGAGGGCCAGCGAGCCCGCCGTCGTGGTCATGCGGTCGTGCGTGTCGAGGTTGTCTTTGAGCGCGATCGGGATGCCGTGCAGCGGGCCGCGCACCGTGCCGGCCTTGCGCTCGGCGTCGAGCGCGTCGGCAATGGTGAGCGCGTCCGGGTTCACCTCGATGATCGCGCGCAGCTCTGGGCCCTTGTGGTTCAGTGCCTCGATGCGGGCCAAGTAGAGCTCGGTGATCGTGCGCGACGTGTACTTGCCCGAGCGCATTCCTTCCTGCAGCGAGTCGACCGTGGCTTCGTGCAGCTCGAAAGGCTCGGTGCCGGTCATGCGGGCCTCGCTAGTCGGCGCGCCGCTGCCGCTCGAAGGCGTGGCGGGGGACGACGGGGAAGGCGCGCAGCCGGCCTGGGCGGCGATCACGCCGGCCCCGCCGATGGCGGAAGACTCGAGAAAGCGTCTGCGATTCATGCGGGCACCTGCGCACGGAGGATACGTCAGGAACGCAAGATCGCTCGCGCCGGATCTCGTCTACGACGCGACGCGCACGGTCAGTGGCGCCGACAGCCGTACCAACAGCGTGGAGCCGCGCGGCAGCAGTACGTCCTTGCCCGACGTGCTCAGCACCACGCCGGTGCCCGCGCCAGCGCCCACGCCGGCGCCGATCGCCGCGCCCTTCTTGCCGCCCACGATCGCGCCGACCACACCACCCACTGCTCCGGGCACGGCGATCTTGGCGGCGTCGTT
>JBDTWC010000057.1:0-8803 GCA_040006875.1 Acidobacteriota bacterium
GAGCGACATCGTGATCCCGCCCGGGGTGCTGCGCGCGCCCGGCCCGACCACGCTGTTCGGCACCAACACCAACCTCAACGCCAGTGCGGCCGTGGGTGACACCTTCACTGCCTCGGTCCAGATCTTCGACGCGCTCGGCGCCGAGCACGTCGCCACCGTGACCTACACCAACACGGCTCCGGGCGCGTGGGGCTACGACATCAGCGTTGACGGCGCCGAAGTGACCGGCGGCACGCCCGGCACGCCGTCGTCGATTGCGACCGGCAACGTGACCTTCGGCCCGACCGGCGCACTGACGGCGCCGGCCGCGGACGTCGTCATCACCAGCCCGGCCTGGGCCAACGGCGCCGCCGCGACCAACGTCACCTGGGACCTGGTCGATGCCACCGGCACGCCGTCGCTGACCGGCTACGCCGCCACCTCGGCCACCTCGTCGATCAGCCAGAACGGCTTTGCCGCCGGCTCCATCAGCCCGATCTCGATCGACTCACTCGGCCGCATCCAGGCCACCATCGGCACCGGCCGCACCGTCACGATCGCCCAGCTCGCGCTGGCCAACTTCAGCAACCCGCAGGGGCTGGTGAAGCTCGGCGCGAATCGCTTCGCCGAAACGGAAGTCTCGGGCATCGCCAACGTCGGCACAGCCTCCACCGGCGGCCGCGGCAGTGTCTTCGGCGGCGGGCTCGAGCAGTCGAACGTCGACATCGCGCAGGAGTTCACGCAGATGATCCTCGCGCAGCGCGGCTACCAGGCCAACTCGCGCAGCATCACCGTCGTCGACGAGCTGCTCGTCGAGACGCTGAACCTGAAGCGCTAGGGGTGATGCCGTGAACGCTGTCACCTCCGCCTCGTCTGCCGGCGCCGTGAGCGCCGCTGTCGTTCCGGCCGGCGCGGCCGGCGCGGCGGCGGCCTCCGTTCGCTCGTTCGACGACGTGCTCCGGCAGCTCTCGGGTGGCGACACGCCCGAGACGCGGGCCGGAGGCGTGGGCGCGCCCAAGAAGGGCGCGAAGGCGGGCCAGGGACAGCCCATCGACGGCGACCCGTCTCCGGCCAGCGCGGGCGAGGCGCCGGCCGACAGCTCCGGCGGCGCGATCCAAATGGTGCCCGTGCCCGTTCCCCTCGTGCCGCAACCCGAGCCGAACGCGCCGTCGCCCGACGCGCCGGCCGGCACCGATCTCGCAGACCCAGGCGAGGGGTCGCGCGCGACCAACTCGCTTCGCCCAGGCGTGGTATCGGCGCCTTCGGCGGCAGGGAGTCGCCGAGTGGCGACGGTGCAGGCGGACGGCGGGACGTTTGCTTTCCGCTCGACCGATGCGACGGCCGTGGCGGACGGCGCCAGCGCCGCGGGCAACGCGGCTCAGGGCCTTGCGCCCGCCACGACTGCGATAGCCACAAGCACCCGGGCCGGTCAGGCTCCGCGGTCGAGTTCGCTCGACGCGGGAACGGCCGGCGCCACGACCGCTCCGAAACCTCCGGCGAGCACGACCGCGATCGGACCGGTTCGCGACTCGACCGCGCTGGCGTCCCCCGACGGCAACGCCGACTCCAGCCTCGACTCCGACTCCGGCGCCGGGACGGGACCTGTCGGCGACCCGGGCCGGGCAGCGGACGTGGCCGCCATGCCCCGGAGCGAAGGCCGGACCAGTCCGCTCGAGGGCCGCCGCCGCACGAGCGCGGCGTCACCCGAGGCGCTCACGGCTCCAGCCGCGCCCGTCTTGTCGCCCACGGCGGCCGAATCGACCGCATCGCCCAACCCGGCGGACCAGGACCGCGAGTCTCTGTTGGCCGATGTCGCCGTCGTGGCGCCGATCCTGAACAGCCCGGCGCACGACCCGACCCGTGCGCTCGACCTGTCTCGCGCCGGGTCGCGGCTCGCCGCCCGCCGGTCGTCGAATCCCGCCGCACCGCCGGCCGCGACCGGTGACACCACCGCCGAGAACGCCGCGACCACGGCGGCTGCAACCGGCACCGACGCCGCCACCATCGAGGCGCTCGCCGCGGTCGTCGCGAGCACGGCCGATGGGGCCGCGCCGGTGCTCGCCGCGACGCGCGCCCCTCATCCCTCCGTGGCCGCGGCGCTGCGCGCGTTCCAGCAGGCCGCGGTGCCCACGGCCATCGTGGCGACCGGCGCGAACACCGTCGAGAGCGACGCGGGTCGAATGCCGGCGCTGGCCGGGCGCCCGGCCGGGTTTGCCAGCATCGACGTCGCGGCCGTCGCCCTCGCCGCGTCCAGCGACGCCGATCGCCGCCCGCTGACCCTGCCAGCGCTGGCCGTGCCGGCGTTCGGCACTGAAGTGCGGATCGGCGCCGCCGTGGCCTCGACCCTGTCGGCCGAGAGTGCCGCCCTGCCGACCTGGTCGCACGCCGACGGCGAGTCGGTGCACTCGCAGATCGTGCAGTCGCTGCGCGTCCAGTGGACGGGCAGCGCGGGCGAAGCGAAAGTGCGACTGCGCCCCGAGTATCTCGGCGAGGTCGTCGCCACCATCAAGGTGGATCAGGGCGCAGTCACGGCGACCCTGCAGGCCGAACGGCCCGAGGTGCGCAAGTGGCTGGAAGACAACACGCAGACGCTGCGTGAGGCCCTCGTCGACCACGGCCTGAAGCTCGACCGGCTGATCGTGCAGGCCGAGGCCAGCCGCGATGCAAGCGCCGACGACAAGCAGGGCCGGCCGCGTGCCCGCCACCAGCAGAACCCGCCGCCGCGTCAGCGCCGCACCCGCGGGGACGACACCGGCGCGACCTTCGAACTCACGACCTAACCAAGGACCATAGCGATGAATCTCAGCAGCACATCGGCCGGCGTCGACACCATCAGTCAGCTGATCAGCAAGGTGATGGACAAGTACGACGGCGACAAGGACGGCAAGCTCACGAGCCAGGAGTTCGGCGCGTTTCTCGGCGGGCTGCTCGGCGGCGCGTCGCCGCTAGTCCCCGGATCGACCCCTGGCATCAACCCCATGGAGGGCCGGTCTGGCGCCTACCGCGACAAGCTCGCTGGCTTCGACTTCGCCAAGCTCGACGACCCGAGCATGCGCGGCGCCGGCACGTCGAAGTACATGGCCGCGCGGGTCTTCCAGGACTTCCCGCCGATGCCGGAGAGCCTGCCAGGCGTGGTCGATCGGCTGCGCGCGCAGGGCATCAACGCCACCCAGACCGACTTCGACAAGATCGACTTCGGCGACGGCTACGGGCCGATCGACGTGATCCAGGGCGCGTATCCCGGAGGCGGCGTGGCGTGGCAGTGGCTGCCCGTGGGCGCATGAGCGCGCCGGCGGCCGCCGCGGCTGCGCCGGAAGGCGCCAAGGCCAAGGCCGGCGGGA
The DNA here is from genome assembly GCA_040006875.1 of Acidobacteriota bacterium. Classification (GTDB taxonomy): domain Bacteria; phylum Acidobacteriota; class Vicinamibacteria; order Vicinamibacterales; family UBA2999; genus CADEFD01. The sequence continues at coordinate 3,321 of JBDTWC010000057.1, forward strand.
ACAAGAAGATGCTGATGATCGGCGGGGTCGTGCTGGCGCTGGCCGGGGGCGGCTACTACTGGAAGGCCACGGCGGCTGGTGCCGAGGACGAACACGCGGTCGAGACCAGGAAGGTCTCGCCCAAGGAACGCGGCCTGGTCTCGTTTGAACCGTTCGTGGCCAATCTGGCCGATCCGGGCGGGCAGCGCTTCGTGCGCGCCACCGTGCAACTGATCGTCGGCGACACCGCGATGGCGGCCGAGATGACCGAGACGCCAGTGCTCACGATGCAGGCCCGCGCCATCATCCTCGAGCTGCTGACGACGCAAACCGCCGACGCGCTGGTCACGCCCGAAGGCAAGGTGGCGCTGCGCCAGGCCATCGCCGAGCGCGTGGCCGAGGCCCTGCACGAAGTCGAGGTGGTCGATGTCCTCTTCTCCGACTTCGTCGTCCAGTTCTGAGCCGCTCGCGGTGCCCGAGGCCCTGGCCTCGATGCTCGACGTCGGCTGCGGCGTCGACTTCGTGATCGGCACCGGCCGGTTGACCGTGCGCGAGTGCCTGCGGCTCGCCCGCCACTCGGTGGTGCGGCTCGAGCAGACCGCGGGCGGCGATCTCGACGTGCGCGTGCACGGCGTGTCGATCGCCCAAGGCGAAGTGACCGTGATCGACGACAGCGCGGCGTTGCGCGTGACGCGCATCACCGTGCCCTCGGGAGTGGGTTGGGAATGATGACTGGAGTGGCTCTGATGCAGACCGCCGACGCCCTCGCCGCACCCGCGGCGCTCGGGATGAGCGGGCTACGCTCGTTTCTGGCGCTCGGGGTCGTGGCCGCACTGCTGGCCCTGACCGTCTGGGGCATCGGCCGCATGACGCAGGCGCGCCGCGGCCGTCAGCCGATCAACGTCGAGTCCGCGGTCACCCTCGGTGACAAGCGCTCGCTCGTGATCGTGTCGGTCGAAGGGCGACGTCTGCTGGTCGGCCTGGCGCCGGGCAGCGTGACGCTCGTGACCGAACTGCAGGCCCCGGCCTCGTTCGCTGCGACCCTGAGCGCATCGCTGCATACGGACGGCCCGCGATGAACCAGCTCGATCTCAACGTGAACGGCGTCGGCGCGGTCTCCGCGCCGCTGCAGATCGTCCTGTTCCTGACGCTGCTGTCGTTCATTCCCGCGATTCTCGTGATCATGACCTCCTTCACGAGAATCGCCATCGTCTTCCATTTCTTGAGGCAAGCCCTTGGCACCGGCGAGATGCCCTCGAACCAGATGATGGTCGGGCTCACGCTGTTCCTCACGTTTTTCATCATGGCGCCGGTGGGGGAACGCGTTCACACGCTCGCCATCCAACCGGCCATCGCCGGCCAGATCGACATCACCGAAGCCATCAACCGCGGCACGCCGCCGCTGCGCGAGTTCATGCTCAAGCAGACCCGCGAGGCCGACCTGGCGCTCTTTGTCGAGCTCGGCAAGCTGCCCAAACCGGCCACGCCCGCCGATCTGCCCATGCGCGTCGTCGTCCCGGCCTTCGCCATCTCGGAACTCAAGACCGGCTTCCAGATGGGCTTCTTCCTGTTCGTGCCGTTCCTGCTCATCGACCTGGTGGTCTCGACCACACTGCTCTCGATGGGCATGCTGCAGCTGCCGCCGGCGATGATCTCGCTGCCTTTCAAGGTGCTGCTCTTCGTGCTCATCGACGGGTGGAACCTGCTGGTCGCCTCGCTCGTGAAGAGCTTTCTGTGAGCGGCACAGCCGCGGAGTGCTGAGATGTCAGAAGCCCTGGTCGTCGGCATCGTGCGCCAAGCGATCGAGACGGCCGTGATCGTCACCCTGCCGATGCTCGTGGCCGGTCTGGTCGCCGGCGTGCTCGTGAGCGTGTTCCAGACCGTCACCTCGATTCAGGACAACGTGCTCGCGTTCATCCCGCGGGCGGCGGCGATCTTCGTGGCCTTCGCCGTGACCTTCCCGTGGATGCTGCGGGTCGTGGCCGGCTTCTCGCGCAACCTCATCCAACGGCTCCCGGAGCTGGTGCGGTGAACGAGTTCTCGACCATCGCGCAGCTCGGCATCCTGATTGCCCGGCCGGCGTCGCTCGTGGCGGCCGCGCCGGTCTTCGGCGGGGCATTCGCGCCGGCCCAGGTCCGCCTCGGGGTCTCGGTGCTGCTCGCGATTCTGATTGCCCCGGCCGTGCCGCCGATGGCGTTCTCGTCCACGCTCGGCCTCGGGGTGCTGGTGGCCCGCGAGCTGGCCATCGGCCTGATCATGGCCCTGGCCCTGCGCGCGATCATCGCCGGCGCCGAACTCGGCGGCCACCTGACCGGCAATCAGCTGATGCTGTCCTACGGCTCGATCGTCGACCCGCAGGGCGGCGTGCGCAACAACGTCGTCGCCAACCTCTACGGCAACCTCACGCTGCTCACGTTCCTGGCCATCAACGGCCACCACGCGCTGCTGCGCGCGCTGGTCGCGTCCTACACCGCGCTGCCGATCGGCGCCGGCGGCGTCAGCCCCTCGATGGTCGGCAGCGTCACGCAGCTACTCGGCATCGTCTTCGTGCTCGGCTTGCGCCTGGCCGCGCCGCTCATCGTCGTGATGCTGCTGGTTGAAGTCGGCATGGCGCTGATGGCGCGGGTGGCGCCGTCACTGAACCTGATGGCCGTGGCGCCGCCGATTCGCATCGCGATCGGCCTGCTCGCCATTGCGGCGATGGTGCCGCTCCTGCCGTCGGTGGTGACGCGCGCGTCCTCGGGCCTGGCCCAGGTGGCGCTGCAGGCCGCCGCCGCCTTCCGCTGAGCGTTCCGTGGCCGAGGCGCAGACCGGAGAGAAAACCGAAAAGCCTTCTGCGAAAAAGCTGCAGGAGGCACGCAAGAAGGGCAACGTTCCGCGCAGCAGCGACCTGGTCGCGGCCTTCTCCCTGCTCGCCGTCACGACCGTGCTGGCCAACACCGGCACCATGAGCCTGGCCCGACTGCAGCACCGGCTGATCGACGGCATGAGCCACCTCGACTCGTGGGCGCACACGTCGGTCACCCCCGACGGTCTCGGCGTGATCGTGATGAACGACGGCGCCACGCTCGGAATGATCATCGCGCCGGTCATGATCACCGCGGCGCTCACCGGCCTGATCGGCAATCTCATCCAGTCCGGCTGGGTGTTTGCGCCCGAGCGACTGACCCCGGACTTCACCCGCCTCAGCCCGGTGGCGGGCTTCAAGCGGCTCGCGCCCTCGCAGTCTGGCGTCACCCTGCTCAAGGCGATGCTCTCGGTCACGATCGTGACCTCGCTCCTCTGGTCGCTCGGCACCGAAGCGCTGGCCAATACGCCGCGCCTCGCCTGGATGTCAGCGGCCGGCGCAGGCGCCGAGTCGTGGCGCTGGGTGTGGCTGCTGCTGATGCGCGGCGGCGGCGCGCTGCTCGCGCTCGCCCTCGCCGACATGGGCTGGCAGTGGTGGAAGTATTACCAGTCGCTCAAGATGAGCAAGCAGGACCAGCGCGACGAAGCCAAGGGCAGCGAAGGCAATCCTGAGATCAAGGCGCGCGTGCGCCGCGCGCAGCGCGAGATGACCCGCAAGCGCATGATGGCCGCGGTGCCGACGGCCACGGTCGTGGTCACCAACCCGACCCACTTCGCCGTCGCGCTCGAGTACCGGCGCGGCACCATGACCGCGCCCGTGGTCGTGGCCAAGGGCAAGGATCTGGTGGCGCAGCACATCAAGAAGATCGCCTACGACCACGGCGTGCCGACGGTCGAGAACGTGCCGCTCGCGCAGGCGCTCGACAAGGGCGTCGAGGTCGGCGACGCCATTCCCGCCGACCTGTTCGGCGCGGTGGCCGAGATTCTGGCCTATCTGGTGCGCATCCGCCAGTTGATGTTGTGAGTTCCTTATGAGCACACCCGTATCCCGTAGTCTCACCCAGTTGCTGGTGCCGGTTGCGCTGCTGTCAGTCGTGATGCTGATGGTGGTGCCGATGCCGCCGCTGCTCCTCGACCTGCTGCTGTCGGTCGACATCGGCCTGTCGGTGGTGCTGCTGCTCACGGTCGTCTACGTGAAGCAGCCGGTCGAGTTCTCGGTCTTCCCGTCGTTGCTGCTCCTGCTCACCTTGATGCGCCTGGCCCTCAACGTGGCCGCGACGCGCCTCATCCTGATGCACGGCCACGAAGGCGTCGAGGCCGCCGGCCACGTGATCATGGCGTTCGGTCAGTTCGTCGTCGGCGGCAACTTCGTCGTCGGCATCGTCGTCTTCCTGGTGCTCATCGCGATTCAGTTCATCGTCATCAACCACGGCGCGGTGCGCATCTCGGAGGTGACGGCGCGCTTCACCCTCGACGCGATGCCCGGCCGGCAGATGGCCATCGACGCCGACCTCAACGCCGGCGCCATTGACGAGGCCGAGGCGCGCGTGCGCCGCGAGCGGGTGCGCCGCGAAGCCGACTTCTACGGCTCGATGGACGGCGCCATCCGCTTCACCCAGCGCGACGCGCTGGCGGCGGTGCTGATCACGGCGGTCAACATCGTGGCTGGTCTCGTCATCGGCGTGTTCCAGCACGGCGTCGACGTCTCGACCGCGGCCAAGACCTACACCATCCTGACCATCGGCGAAGGTCTGGTCACCGCCATTCCCGCGCTGCTCGTGTCGATGTCAGGCGGTCTCATCACCACTCGCGCCGCATCGGAATCGCACCTCGGCGACGAGGTGGCGGCCCAGTTGCTGGCCCGCTGGCGGCCCCTGGCCGCCGCCGCCGGCGCCCTGGTCATGTTGGCGCTCATCCCCGGGCTGCCCAAGTTCGCCTTCATCGTCGTGGCCCTGATTCTCGGCAGCGCCGCCTACTTCACCCGCCAGAGCAGCAACCTTGCCGAGGTGGCCACGGCGGCCGCGCCGGCCGCCGCGCCCGACGTGCTCGACGGCCAGGTCAACATCGACCCGCTCGGCGTGGAAGTGGGCTACGCGCTGGTCTCGCTCGTCGACGAGGCGCAGGGCGGCACGCTGCTGGCTCGTATCCGGTCGGTGCGCCGTCAAGTGGCTACCGAAACCGGTGTGGTCGTGCCGGCCGTCCATGTGGCCGACAACCTCCAACTCGGGCCGCGTCAGTACACGATCCTGGTCAAGGGCACGGAAGTGGCGCGCGGCGAGCTCTACGCCGATCGGCTGTTGGCCATCAATCCGGGCACGGCCGGCGGCGGGATCGACGGCGTGTCGACGCGCGAGCCGGCCTTCGGACTGCCGGCGGTGTGGATTGCCACCGAGCAGCGCGATCGCGCCTCGGCCGCCGGCTACACCGTGGTCGATCCGACCACGGCCCTCTCGACCCACCTGTCGGAGACCATCCGCGTGTTCCTGCCCGAGCTGCTCACGCGGCAGCACACCAAGGAACTGGTCGATCGGGTGCAGCAGACCTCGCCCAAGCTCATCGAGGAGCTGGTGCCCAAGATTGCCTCGATTGGCGACATCCAGCGGGTGCTCCGGCAGCTGTTGCGAGAGCGCGTCTCGATTCGCGACCTCGCGACCATT
>JBDTWC010000058.1:0-8789 GCA_040006875.1 Acidobacteriota bacterium
ACTGGAGACTGGTGCGGAAATCTGGGTGGAGCAGCGCGTCGATGGTGTGGCCCTGCACCATCAGCAGCACGGCGATCGCGCGGGCCAGATCCACGAACAGGATCCGTCCGCCCGAGGCCGTGGGCGCGGCGGCCGGGGCCGCCACGCTCACCGCCGGGATGGTCTGGATCACGCGCTCCGGGCGAACACCGTGCGCATCGATTCCAGCGCGCCGGTCAGTTCCTTGCGATCGCGGCAGGTGCAGAAGCGGATGTAGCCTTCGCTGGCCGGCCCGAAGTCGACGCCCGGCACGCAGCCGACGCGGCCGTGCTTGATGATGTGCTCGGCCACCGCCCACGACACCGATTCGGTCTGGTCGAGGCCGGCGTCACGGGCCCAGTCGGGATTGATCTTCACAAACGCGTAGAACGCGCCCTCGGGCGGCTGGCCCGAGAACACGTGGCCGGCCACGTCGGCGAGGCCGGCATAGAACAGGTCGCGCCGGATCTTGAGCTCGGTCTTGAACTCCGCGATGCAGTCCTGCGGGCCTTCGAGGGCGCCGATGGCCCCATACTGCGCGATCGAGCAGATGTTGCTCGCGGTATAGAGCGTGACCTTGGCGGCGCGCCCCCGGATGGTCTTGTTCTGAATCGCGATGTAGCCGACGCGCACGCCGGTCACGGCGTAGCTCTTGCTCATCGTGTAGATCGGAATCGTGCGCTCGTACATCCCCGGCAGCGACGCGATGCTCACGTGCTCGCCGCTGAAGAGCACGTCTTCGTAGGCCTCGTCCGAGAACACCCACAGGTCGTGGGCCTGGGCCAGTTCGGCAATCCGTTCGAGGTCGCCGAGCGTGAAGGCGCCGCCGCTCGGATTGGTGGGTGAGTTGATGTAGATGGCCTTGGTCTTCGGCGTGATCGCCTTCTCGAGCTCGTCGAGGTCCCAGCGGAAGCCGAGCGCTTCGTGCACCGGCACCTGCACCGGCACGGCGTGAGCCGACTGCACGATGGCCAGCGACGGCGGCCACAACGGATCGGGACAGATCACTTCGTCGCCCGGCTCGAGCACGGCGTGCAGCGCCGCGTAGATGCCGTGGGTGCCGCCGTTGCAGACGATGATCTCGTCGTCGCTGCCGACCGGGATGCTGTTCTTGGTCCGCAGCTTCTCGGCGATCAACTGGCGCAGGCGCGGCACGCCCAGGGTGGGCAGATAGTGGGTGTGATTGGCGTCGATCGCCTTACGCATGCCCTGCTTGAAGGACTCGGGCGCGTCGAAGCTGACGTCGCCCTGATCGAGGCGGAAGGGATTCTGGATCGTGTACATCATGTCGCGGATGCGCACGATACCGGACATCGGGAGTGAGTCGAGGAAAACGCCCATGGGTTGATCGCCGGGTCTCGGTGCACGGGTCTCGGGGCTCGGAAGCGAGCCCACGGGTGGCTCCGGAGACGTGCCCAAATCATATGCGGAAAGGCCCGCGTCCGGCGCGCGCCAGCCTCGTGTGGAGGCGGCGTTGGCGTCTAGCGGGCGGCCGTGCCGAGGCCGGCCTGGTCGAGAATGGCGTTGAGCACCGCGGCGGTGCGCGTGAGCGGCAGGTTGCTTACATAGAAGTGGCGCGCGCCAAGCGCCAGCAGCGCGCGGATCGACTGCGCGCACACGTCGGCGGGGGTGGCGCCGGCGGCGAACTCGGCCGAGAGTTCGGCCACGGGCACGGGCAGGAACTGGCTGAGGATCTTGAGCGTGGCCGGCTTGGCGCTGCGGTAGTAGAACACCCCGAACATCCCCGGTGCGGTCACCCTCTGGCGGTCGGCCTCGCGCAGGAACGCCTCGACTTCCCCGGCGCGGTGGTGCGACACGATCTGGGTCAGGTAGAAATCGGCCGTGAACTGGTCCTCGCCCAGAAACGCGACCTGGCGCGCGGCGTCACTAGCCGGATTCGCCCACCCGCCAAGCGGCAGTTCGGGATGCCGCTCACGAATCAGCTTCCGCAGTTGCCAGGCGTGCTCGACCGATCGGACGCGGCCGACGTGCTTGTCGCCGCCGAGCACGACCAGGGCTGGAAAGCCGTGTTCGACGACCTGGTCGGCGTAGCCGAGGCAGAAGTCGATCGAGTGCTTGGTCGTGAGGAAGGGGATCACGCTGTTGCGCGGCACGTCGGGGCCGAGGTTGGTCACCAGGTGGCGCAGGTTGTTCTCTTCCTGCGCGCCCACGGCGCTGTCGGTGACCATGACGCGCACGTCCTGGCGCACCAGGCTGCGGATCGCGTGATAGGTGTCGATCCAGGCGTCGATGCCGGCCGCGCCTTCGAGCTCGGCGCGCGGCGGTCGCAACTCCACCGCCACGACGTGCGGCGAGGTCTTCAGCGCCGCGAGGATGACGCACGCTCCACGAGCCCCAGTATATCTGCCGCTGTCAGGGCTGCCGGCCGGCGCGCCGCGTCACCCGCAGCTCCCCCACCAGGACCGCGAGCGCGCGCAGCTCGGCCCGCAGCGCCTCGTTCTCGCGCTGCAACGTGTCGTGGTCCGCCCGGGTGCGCGCTTCGAGCGCCTTGATGGCCGCCAGCGCGACGCCATCGGCGTCGAGCGTGTTGATCCGCCGCTCGTCCTGACCCAGGCCGAAGGCGGCGTGGAAGTCTTGCGCGGTAGGACCGAGGTGACGAATCGCTTGATCTTGCGCCTTGTAGTTCCACTCGCGCACCGGCATGGCGGCGATTCGGGCTAGCACGTCGTCGTTGGACAGGTCGCGGAAGTTCTCCTTGGCGTTGACGTCCGACAGCGACGACCATGCGGAGTCGCCGGAGTAGAGAATGACGCCAGGGCTGGTCGGATAGGTGGTGCCGCTTGTGGACCAGAACACGGTGCCGCCGGCCGCGCGCACCAGGAACTGGTTCGGCGACACCGACGTGACCACGGCCGCGCCGTTGCCGCCCGTGGTAGAGCGATCGCCGAAGACGAAGGAGCCCGGCGCGGCGGCCGCGGCCGCCGCAAACGTGCCCAGCGCGATGCTGCCCAGGCCGGCGGCCGTGGTGTTCACGCCCAGCGCGGTGCTCGACACGCCGCTTGCGACCGTGTTGAAGCCCCAGGACCTGCTGAACGCCCCCGAGGCCACGGCACCCGAACCCGCGGCGAAGCTGCTGCTGTCGATCGCCTGATTGCCGAAGCCGCCGAGCGCCACGCTGTCGACTCCGCTCGCGACGTTGGAGGTGCCGACGGCCAAGCTCCCCACGCCGCTCGCGACCGTGCCACTTCCGAGCGCCGTGCTCGATTGACCGCTGGCCAACGTGTTCTGGCCCAACGCCGTGGCGGCGTAGCCGCTGGCCGTCGTGCTCAAGCCCAGGGCGGCGGCAAACGGACCGATGGCAGCCGACGCGTTGCCGGCCGCAAAGCCATACTGGCCGCTGGCCGAGGTGTCCCCACCGAACGCCGCGCTCCCGAAGCCGACGTTTGCGGCGTCCCACTGCCGGTCCTGCACCCCGCCGGCTCGGAAGGCGGCCTGCTGCGGATACCACATCATGCGCACGCCGCTGCCGGTGGCGGGAATGGCGCTGGTGCCACCGACGCCGCGCGCCACGAAGCCGCCCTCGGTCAGCAGGCTGAATGGCGCGGGAATGGCGCTGCCCGCCGCCGCTGGCAGCGCTCGCGCCGCGCCGGCGGTCGTGCCGCCGAGCACGAACGCGCCCGAGCTGCCGACGCTGTCGACCCAGGACCCGCTCGCCGCCGGGAGCGTGATGCGGGCATCGACCTGCACGGGCCGGCCGCCCGGCACGGTCACGATGTTCAAGCCCAGGCCGATGGTGCCATCGGGGTTGGGCGTGGCGGTGCCGGTGACGGGCGCACGTTGTGGGCCGCCGCACTGGTCGTCGTAGCCATCGAGGCTGTAGACGCTGCCTTGCTGGGTCACGTTGACGACGATGGCGTTGCAATAGGGCTGGAGCTGCCAGCGAAACGTGCCCAGCGACTGCGCATGAGCGACCGATGCCGCGACGACGACGAGCGCGAGCGCGCACCCGACACGCGCGAAATCGAGTGGACCGGTACGACGGGAGCCCATCGCGCGCCTCATTTGCGCTCGAGCAGCAGTTGCTCGAGGCGGGCCAGACGGGCCCGCAAACCGTCGTTGTCGCGGCGCAGTGCCGCCAGATCCTCGCCCTGCGTCGTCTGCGCGTCGCGCAGGCGTCCGGTGCGAACCTCGAGCGCGCGCGCCGCCGCCAGCGCGACGCCGTCGGCATCGACCGTGCTGATGCGCACGTCGCTCTCGCCCAGGCCGAAGGCGGCGCGGAAGTCCTGCGCGGTCGGTCCGACGTGCCGGATGCCGGCCTCTTGCGCCTTATAGCTCCATTCGCGCACTGGCATCCGCGCCAGTTTCACCAGCACGTCCTCGCCGTCGAGGTCGCTGAAGTGGGTCTTCATGTTCACGTCCGACACGTTCGACCAGCTGCCGGCGCCCGGCAGCAAATCCACGCCGGCCGTCAGCGCTGCGTTGGAGTAGAAGCTGGTGCCACCAGCGGCGCGCACCAGGAACTGATTGGGCGCAAAGCCGACCATGTCGGTCAGCGTCGACCGGTCGCCGAACATGAACGTGCCTGTCGCTGCCGCCAGGGCCGTGACGTCCGAACCCAGCACGACGCTCTGGTTGGCGCCGGCCACCGTGCGCAGGCCGAGCGACATGGCGTAGAAGCCGGCGGCTTGCGCCTCCCGGCCGGCGGCAAAACTGCCGCTGCCCGACGCGATCGACAACGCCCCGAAGGCGGCGCTCTCGGGTCCGGTGGCGCTCGTCTGCGTGCCGAACGCCGCGCTCTGGCCGCCGTTGGCGATCGTCAGGTAGCCTGTGGCCAGGGCGTTGATTGCACTGGCTTGCGTGGACAAGCCGGCCGCGAAGCTGTTCTCGCCCGTTGCCCTGGAGTCGAACCCGAACGCGGTGCTCTTTGAGCCCAGTGCCTGCGTCTCTTCCCCGAAGGCCGCACTGCGCGACCCCGCCGCCAAGGTGTTCAAGCCGAACGCGGCGCTGTAGCGGCCGATGTTCACGTCGTCCCACACCGGCAAGGTCACGCTCCCGGCCCGGAAGGCGGCTTTGTTCGGATGCCACATCATGCGCGTGCCCGGCCCCGAAGCCGGCAGGATGCCGGTGTTGAGCGTGCCGCCGGCCAGGAAACCGCCGTCGGCGAGCAGCGAGAACGCGCCGGGAATGGCTGCGCCTCCCGACGACGGCGCTGGTCTGGGGCTGCCGCCGGTGCTGGCGTTGAAGGCAAAGGTGCCAGTGTGTCCGGCGCTGTCCGACCACGAGCCGTTCAGATTGGCGAGCGTGAAGCGCGCGTCGACCTGCAGGCCGCGCCCGCCCGGCACCGTTACCACGTTGAGGCCCATGCCGAGCGTGCCGTCGGGATTGGGCGTGACCAGGCCGACGAGCGGCGCCCGTTGCGGCCCGCCGCACTGGTCGTCGAAGCCGTCGGCCGTGTAGACCGAGCCCTGCTGGATCACGTTGACCGAGATCACGTTGCAGTAGGGCTGGAGCTGCCAGCGGAAGGTGCCGAGCGATTGGGCCTGCGCGCCGCTTGCGAGCGCCAGCGCGCCCAGAGCCACCGACGCGAGAGTGCACGGTCGAGTCATCAAGTCCTCCCAGGGCAACATCGGACCCCTCGATCAGCCGATCGCAGAACGGAAGGCCGATCCGGACATCGCTGAAGTAGGCTAGGTTTTGCTGCCCTGGGCGGCGCCATGGAGACGTCACCGCCCTCGCTTGCGTCGCTGTTCCTGTCGGCCGACGCACGCGACCCGGTGGCGACCTCGGCGCTCTTCTCGGCCCTCTACACCGAGCTGCACCGCATCGCGGAACGCGAGCTGCGGCGCCAGGGCTGGGGCGTGTCGCTCGGCGCCACGAGTCTGCTGCACGAGGCGTATCTCGACCTGTCGCGCAAGGACGGCGCGATGTTCCCCGACCGCCAGCGCTTCATGGCCTATGCCTCGCGGGTGATGCGGGGATTGATCGTGGACTACGCGCGCAACCGCCAGGCGCAGAAGCGAGGCGGGCAGTTCGAGCTGACTGCGCTCTCCACCGACGTGCTCGATTCGGTCCAGGGCGCCGGCGCTGCCGCCGAGCTTGTCCGGATCAGCGATGCGCTTGACGATCTGTCGAGTGTGGAGCCAATGCTGGCCGAGGTCGTCGACCTGAAGTACTTCTGCGGCTTCTCGTTCGAGGAGATCGCCGCCATGAAGAACCTGTCGGAACGCACCGTGCGTCGCCACTGGGTCAAGGCGCGCGCCTATCTGCACGCCGCCATTCAGGCCGACGAGGCCGAGTAGTCACGCCATGAAGCAGGACCACCGCGCCAGTTGGCAGACGGCGAGTCCTTATCTGGACACGGCGCTCGACCTGCCGCTCGAGGCACGCGCCGAGTGGCTGCGCGGCATCCGCGCGCAGACGCCCGCACTGGCCGACCAGATCGAACGCTGGCTGGCGGCCTGCGACGCCCTCGAACACGCCGACTTCCTGGAAGCCGCGCCGCCACTCGCGCCCGCCCCCGCCAGCCTTGCGGGCCTACAGCTGGGCGCCTACCGCCTGATCGAGCCGATCGGCCAGGGCGGCATGGGCAGCGTGTGGCTCGCGGAACGCACCGATGGCCGGTTTGAAGGGCGCGTGGCGGTCAAGCTGCTGAACGCGTCGCTCGTGGGCCGTTCGGGGGGCGATCGCTTCGCCCGTGAGGGCCGCATCCTGGCCCGCCTGGCGCACCCGCAGATCGCGCACCTCATCGACGCCGGCGTGTCGTCGGTCGGCCAGCCCTACCTGGTGCTGGAACACATCGACGGCGAGCCGATCGACGACTACTGCGATCGGCTTCGCCTGTCCGTCGATGAACGCGTGCGCCTGTTCCTCGACGTGCTCGCGCCGGTGGCGCACGCCCACGCGAACCTGGTCGTGCACCGCGATCTGAAGCCTTCCAACGTGTTTGTCGCGGCCGATGGCCGCGTGAAGCTCCTCGACTTCGGCATCGCCCGGTTGCTCGATGGGCCCGAGGCGGGCGACGGCGTCGCCGCGCTCACCCGCGACAGCCAGACCTTGCTCACGCCGGCCTACGCCGCGCCCGAACAGGTGGCCAAGGGCGTCATCACCACGTCCACCGATGTCTATGCCCTGGGCGTGCTGTGCTACGTGCTGCTCACGGGGCGCCATCCAGCCGCGGCGTCACTCGACAACCCGGCCGCCCTGATGCACGCCATCGTCGAGATCGATCCGTCGCGGATGTCCGAGCGCGCCCGCCCCGATGACCCACCGGGGGCCGCGGCCGCCCGCGCGGCCAGTCGCGGCACGACCCCGCTCCGCCTGCGGCAGCAGCTCGCCGGCGACCTCGACATCATCGTGGCGACGGCGTTGAAGAAGCTGCCGGTCGAGCGCTATCCCTCGGCTGACGCGTTGGCCGCCGACCTGCGCCGTTATCTCGCCCACGAGCCGATCACCGCGCGAGGGGATGCGCTGGTCTACCGCGCGGCCAGATTCGTACGCCGCAATCGCACCCTGGTCGCGGTGGCCGCGGCGGCGCTCCTCGCCGTCGTCGTGGGTGCCGCAGGCACGTGGCTGCAGTCGCGCAACGCCGCGGCCGAACGCGACTTCGCGCTCCGGCAGCTGGCGCGCGCCGAGTCGGTGAACGAGATGAACACGTTCCTGCTCTCCGATGCTGCGCCGCTCGGCGGCTCGTTCACCGCCGGTGCGCTGCTGGCGCGGGCCGAGCAGCTGCTCGATCGCCATCCCGCCGGTTCGCCCGACGAGAACCAGGTCGAGTCGCTGATCTCGATCGGCGTGCAGTACCGCATTCAGGACGAAGACGACAACGCCAGGCGCGTGTTCACGCGCGCTTACGAGCTCTCACTCGCGCTGCCGGCGACGAGCGCGGCCACGCGCGGCAAAGCTGCGTGCGCCCTGGCCAGCGGACTGGCGCGCGGCGACGCGCTGCCCCGCGCCCAGCAGCTCGTGCAGGCGGGTCTGGCGGCCATTCCCGATGGCCAGCCGATCGCGCTCGACCGCGTGTTCTGCGAGCGCCAGGCGGCAACCGTGGCGCGGGAGGCGGGCGACTCCAATGCCGACATCGCCCACGTGCTCGCTGCCGATCGCCTGCTCCGCGCCTCGGGCATGGGCTCTGAGCTGGCGAAGTTGAGCATGGCGATGGAGATCGCCGAGGCCTATCGCAACGCCGGCCGCAACCCGGAAGCCGCCACGGCGTTTGAAGCGGCGTTCGGGCAGATGAGCGCCTTGGGTCGTGAGCGGACCGAGCAGGCCGGCACCCTGTTGAACAACTGGGGGCTCACCTATCTTGGGCGGCCCCGCCAGGCGGAGCAGCTCTTTCGCCGCGCCGTAGACATCGGCAGCGCCGATGGCGCCGGCGCCAGCGTGTCGCCGATGCTGCTGACCAACCTGGCGCGCGAGCTGCACGAACTCGGCCGGCTGCCGGAAGCGATCGCACTCGCTGATCGGGCCGCCGCCGAGGCCGCGCGGCTGGGCGACGCGGTGGTGCTGCAGCAGGGTCTGCTGGTGCGGGCCCGCGTCTACCGCGACGCCGGAGATCTCGATCGCGTCGCCAGGTTGCTCGACGAGTTCGAGCGCACGCAGCGGCATCGTCTTCCGCCCGGCCACATCGCCTTTGCAGCGGCTGAGGTCGAGCGGGCGATCCTGGCGCAGCTCCGCGGCAACCTGCCCGCCGCCCATGCGGCGATCGATCGCGCCGTGACCATCGCCGAGGCCAGCTCGCAGAGCGGCAGCATCCTGGCGCGGGCCCTGCTGCGGCGGTCAGACGTGCGCGTGGCCGAGGGCGAGTCGGCCGC
>JBDTWC010000059.1:0-8770 GCA_040006875.1 Acidobacteriota bacterium
GACGTGACGACGATGCCGCCCGGATCTTTACCTGGCATCACCAACTTCGCCAACGCTCCGACAATCAAACCAAACACGATCCATCCGATTATTCCCATGATCACCTCGACGGTTGAATTGCAGGAACCTTGCCAGCGCCTGCCGATCGAGCGTGGTCAGCGCGTAGCCGGATCCGGAGTGGCCCCTGCTCCTGTCAACGGACTCTCTCGTTCGGCACGCGAGCGCTCCTCGTCTGTGAGTGGACGTCCTTTGACCACTTCGTCGTAGGCGACATTCTGATCAGGCCGATCATTGACTTCGGGCGGGGGTTCGTTGCCGCCGCGACTCGATTCTCTGGTCACGGGCACGGAGTCGTCTCTGTCTTGCAGGTCCACAGGTGTGGTTGGGTCAGTCATGTGCCTTGTCCTAATCCTTGTCTACGTCTTGAGCATTCCAATGTTGAGTTCGCTGACTGCAAAGAGGGGGCCGGCTCGGATGTGCCCGGGGCCCAAGTTGCAGCCGGCACGTCGGCGCCAAGGCTTCCAGAAATTTCCGATCTATGGAACTTCGCTCCTCAATCAGAGGTCGTCGGGGTCTTGCGTAAGTGGTCGGGAGCTTTCCGACCTGCGTCTAGCGAGGCGGAAAGCTCTGCTCGATGGGGCCGGCATACGGCTTGCTATGCCTGAGCCCAGACGGCGCATCTAGAATTGGGCGCTCTCAATCACACCGAACAGGGAGACAGCAATGACATCGATGAGCGCGATGGTACGAATCACCAGCGCCGTCGTAGCGGTGGCCCTCTCGGCCGCCTGCAGCGATCGGGCTGAACGAAAGACCGAAGCGACCGCCTCCGACGCGACCAACGCCGCTTCGCGTGCGGGCGGCGCCGTGGCGGGTGCCGCCAGGGATGCCGGCAATGCCGCGAAAGACGCCGCGCGTGCCACCGGAGACGCGGTCATGAACGGGGGCAGGGCCGCTGACGCCGCCGTTGAGACGATGGACGTCAAGATGGCCCTCACGACCGACTCGCGCGTGGATGCCAGCAACATCAACGTCGATACCGACCACCTGTCCAAGACGGTCACGCTGAAGGGCCACGTGCCGACCGCAGCGCAGAAGACCATCGCGGAAGAGATCGCGAAGGCCAAGGCCACCGGATACGCCGTCAAGAACGACCTCACCGTCGCGCGGTAGCGCGGCATTCCTTCGACGTCACACAGCAACTCAGGAGAGACCATGGCAAACGACGATACGATCAAGAATCATCCCGTCGGCGAGACGGTCGGTACGGCAGGCGGTGCGGTGGCGGGCATGGCGGTGGGCGCGGCAGTGGGCGGGCCGATTGGCGCCGTCGTAGGCGCGGCCGTAGGCGCCGTGACGGGCGGCGTGGCCGGCCACGGTGTGGCGGCGGCGTTCAACCCCACGGTGGAAGACCAGTATTGGCAGAGCAACTATGCATCGCGCCCGTACGTGAAGTCGGGCGCGCCCTACGCTGATTACCAGGATGCCTACCGCTACGGCGGGCAATCGTTTGGCTCCTACCCCGACTTCGACACGGCCGCGCCGAACCTGGAGCGGAATTGGGACAAAGCCAAGATGAACTCGCGTCTGGGCTGGCACGAAGCCAAGGACGCCGTGCGCGATGGCTGGAACCGCGTGGAGAAGGCCATTCCTGGCGACTCCGACGGCGACGGCAGATAGCAACGACCGCTGCGGACGGCGCGCGCCTTAGTGAACCGCGCCGTCCGCATGTGCCTCAGCGAAGCTTCGCTGGCGGGTGCGTTTTACTCACGTCGATATCAGCAAACCCAAGCTCTGCAGCGGCCTGTTGTCAGAGCGCCGCCACGTCCAGACGCGCGTGTGCAGTATCCATGGCGGACGGTCGAGAACCTGGCGCTCGGTTTGCTTCCATATCATTCGGGACAGTGGCCTACGACGGTAACCCGCGTGCGGCATGGGAGAATTCATGACGAATCAATTGAGAGTATGTACGGTGCTTCTCGCGCTCGGAAGTTCAAGCGTGGTCTTGGCTCAGTCCGGATCCATGGACAAAGGAATGATGAAAGGTGACTCGATGACCGTCACCGGTTGCATCGCCGCTGGTAAGACCTCCGACCAGTTCATGCTCACCAACGCCATGGCCGGACACGACGCGTTGGCCAAGGACACCATGGCCAAAGACACCATGGGTAAGGGCACCACGGCGCCTACGATGGGTGAACACATGATGTCGTACGACTTAGTGGGCGGCGATGTGAAGGGGCACCTGGGCCACAAGGTCGAGGTCACCGGCACCATGTCGAAGTCGGACATGGACGAAATGCATAAGCTGGGAAGCACGGAGCACGACAAGAGCACCAAGATGAGCGGTATGGCCGACAAGGACATGCCGGCCATGAAGTTGAACGTCACGTCCGTGAAGATGCTCGCCACTACCTGCCCGTAACTCCAAGGTAGCGAGACGGGTCGCGCGGGCGGCCCGTCTCCCACTTCACCCGCGTCTGCTCAGAGTGTGTCGCCCCGCGTGCCGGCCACAAACGACGGAAGGGCAGTAGTCGCGGACATGCGCTGCCTCTTTGCCGCATACATCGCGCGGTCGGCTGTTCCGAGCAGGGATTGCGCGTCGCAGCCGTCGTTGGGATAGTAGGCCCATCCCATGCTGGCGGTGGCGGCAAGCGTCCGTCCAGCAACACGGTGCGGCCGCGCCAGACTCTGCGTCAAGGTGTGTGTGACCGCTAAGGTGTCCCGCGCGTGTTCCAAGCGCGGTAACACCACCACGAACTCATCACCTCC
Source organism: Acidobacteriota bacterium (assembly GCA_040006875.1). Taxonomy (GTDB): domain Bacteria; phylum Acidobacteriota; class Vicinamibacteria; order Vicinamibacterales; family UBA2999; genus CADEFD01. The sequence goes on from JBDTWC010000059.1 coordinate 2,773, forward strand.
GATGCGGGCGACCGTATCAGACGCGCGTACTGACATGGAAAGGCGGCGCGCAATAGAGCGCAGCAGCTGGTCGCCGCCGCTGTGGCCCGCGCCGTCGTTCACAGCCTTCAGCCCGTCGACGTCGAGGAAGCACACGGCCAGCGGTTTACCTCGCCGCGCGGCGATAGCCAAACCCTCTTGCAGTCGTTCGAGCAGTCCCCGCCGGTTGGTGAGGCCGGTGAGGGCATCATGCAGGGCTCCGTGTTGAAGGGCCTGCGACAGTGCCAAGGCCGGGCCGATGTCCCTGCAGACGAAGACCCTTCCCATGTTCAACCCTCGCTCGTCGTCGAGCGTACTCTCCGAAACCTCGATACTGCGGAGCGCGCCTGAGCGGCAGATCAGCTGGCACGCACGAGGTTGACCGTTCAGTTCGCTGTCCTCACCCCTTCGCGTCCGGCGTGGGTCGGAGCGGAGCAGACCCTGCAGGGGACCTCCCAGGAGGTCCGAGAGCGACCAGCCGGAGGCCCGTTCCGCCGCCGGATTCATATAGGTCACGCGACCGTCGCGGTCAGCGCTGATGACCACATCGGCCAGCGCCCGAAGTATGGCTGTGGCGGTCGGCCGCGCTTTACCCGGCGCTACCGGGACGGCCTCAGCCAGGGATGACCCGACGCGCACGTCTGGATGATGGGGCCGGTGCTGTACACCATGCCGGGCGGCGCTACCCCTAGCTGGAACTGGCATGGATGGGACGGACCAAGAAAATCATCTGGTTCGGCTAGCAGCAAGGGCTGTTCCACAAGAGATGTCCTGGAGGGTTGTCCGATTCTCTAGTCCAATCGAAGCTGGACATGGCAGAGCTAAGTGCAAAGCGGTCCGCCGCTTGCTCATGTGTGGAAGCGCGCATCTAACAGTAGCCAGCCTGCTGCGCTCACCCTGGACGCGCCGACGAGGCTACCGATGACATAGATCATCGGGTCGGTCGAGCCGCTCAAACGCGTTCGTGCCGACTTCGGCCACGCGGTGCGACCCGTGGAGATCATGGAGCGGCAGGGCCACCCCGGCCCAGCCGTGCTCGCCTGTCTCCGTCTCGAGTAGAAGCCCATCGACGCGCTGCGTGTCCTGGTCGCACCCCACGCCACAGTGCAGAGCAACCGAACGGGGCGTGCGGACGACGGGTCCCACTACCAGGTCCGAAACCGGCGCGCATGCCGCTGCTCCAGTGCCTACGATTCTCGCGTCATGACCCACACAGGATTGATGCGTCGCAGCGCGTATGTCGGCTGTGCCCTCGCGCTGTCACTCGGCTGCGGGACCGCGCCGCAGACCACGGGTGCCGTGCGAACGAACGACGAGGGCAAGATTCCCATCACGACCCGCTCGGACGAGGCGCGCGCGCTCTTCCTGCGCGGTCGGGTGCTGAACGAGAATCTCCAGACCCACGAGGCGCATGCCCTGTTCCTCCAGGCAGTGGCCATCGATCCGGCGTTTGCATTCGGCGAGTACAGCCTGGCCGTCACGTCGCCGACAGCCAAGGAACTGGCTGAGCACCTCGAATCGGCGGTGACCCTCGCGGCGACGGCCTCAGCTGGCGAGCGTCTGCTGATTCAGGGCCTGCAAGCGCGTCAGCGCGGCGACCCTGAAGGCGCGCGCCGGATCGCCGAGGCGCTCGTGGCGCAGTATCCACAGGACGAACGCGCGCATTGGACGCTGGCCAACGCCTGTTCCGCGCAGCAGAGCTACGAGCGGGCGATCGCGGAGTTCAAGGCCGCAATCGTCATCAATCCGCGCTACTCGCTCGCCTACAACCAGATGGGCTATGCCTATCGCTCGGCCGGTCAGATGGCCAACGCCGAGGCGGCCTTCAAGACCTACATCGCCCTCATGCCCTACGACCCGAATCCCTACGACTCATACGCCGAGTTGCTGATGAAGGCCGGCCGCTTCGAGGAGAGCATCGCGCAGTATCGCAAGGCGCAGGCCATCGACGCGCACTTCGCGGGTGCGTTTGTCGGCATTGTGGCCAACGAGATGCTGGCGAGTCGCCATGAGGCGGCGGCCGCAGAAGCCGAGCGCTACCTCACGGTGGCGCGTGACGATGGCGAGCGGAGGAGCGCACTCCTCTCGCTGGCGATGGTCCACATCGACCGCGGCGCCACTGACGAGGCTCTGCGCGCCATGGAGCGGCGTCTGGCGCTTGCGTCTGCGATCGGCGATACGGTGAACATGGCCGGCGACGGCGTGCTCATCGCCGACATCCTGCTCGAAGCCGGGCGCAGCGATGCCGCGCGCTTGCGGTGGACGCAGGCGCACGAGCTGCTCGCGACCTCGAGCGTGAGTGCTGACGTCAAACAGGACGACGCCCTCGCGCGGCACTATGATGCGGCGCGAACGGCGCTGGCCAAGGGCGAGGGCGAGGCCGCTCGAGCCGAGGCGGTGGCCTATGCGGCAGGAGCCGCCGCGCGACACCACGACGCGCGCATTCGCCAGGCGCACGAACTGAACGGCCTCGTGGCGCTGTCGGCCAGGCGCTTCGCGGACAGCCTCGCGGAACTGGCCCTGGCCGACCAGCAGAACCCGGCGGTGTGGGCCGCGAAGGCGCGGGCCTATGCCGGGCTCGGCGACACGGCCAAGGCGCAGGAGCTGACCGCGCAGGCCAGGGACATGAACATCCTGCCCACCCTGCCTTACGTGTTCACGCGCGCGGCGCTCGCTGCCGCCACTCGGTCGGCGACATCTGGAAGTGCTGACGGAAGGCCACGTTGAACCGCCGCAGGCTCTGGAACCCGCTGGCGTAGGCGATGTGGGTGATCGAGAGACGCAGGTCGGCGAGCAGATCGATCGCCGCGCGCAGCCGCTGCGCCAGCGCGAGCCTGAAGGGCGAGGCGCCGACCTGGCGTTCGAGCGCCCGACGCAGATGCCGGTCGCTCATGCCCAAAGCCACCGCCAGCGCCTTGACCGACCGTCCGTTGAGCGCGCCCCCGGAGATCTGCGCGACGGCGTGATGAGCCAGGCGCGGCACGGCTTCAAGGGGCGACTCTCCCGCCTCGAGTTCGGGACGACAGCGCATGCAGGCACGGAACCCAGCCGCCTGGGCCGCCGCGCGGGTCGTGAAGAAGCGGCGGTTCTGCGGCCGCGCGAGGCGCGACGGACAGACCGGTCGGCAGTAGATCCGCGTCGACGTGATCGCCACGAAGAAGACGCCGTCAAACGACGAGTCTCGCGTGTCGACAGCATGGTGCCAGGCGGCGGGTGCTGTATCGAGTGACATGCCGCCAATGTATCACCAGGGTCAGGGCCGGCTGGGCGCAGGGGCGGCCCGGGAATCGCGGTTGCGATAGTCTGGTCCTGCTGCTGTCGTGAAGATTGAGAACCCTCGCGGAGAGCGCGTCGCGCCGATTGGACCCGCCGCTAGCCTGGAAGCGGGCCGGGCGGCGCTTGGCCGTGGCGACTGGCACGCGGCCCGCCTCGCGTTCGAGAGGGCGCTGCAGGCCGAGGAGCACCCAGAGGCACTCGAAGGGCTCGGGCTCGCTGCGTGGTGGCTCGACCTGGGCGACGTCGTGTTCGACGTCCGCGAACGAGCCTATCGCATCTATCGAGAGTGCGGCGACAGCGTTGGGGCGGCGCGCGTGGCCGTCTGGATCGCCTGGGACACGGCGGCGTTTCGCGGTGAGACGGCGATTGCCAACGGCTGGCTCCAGCGGGCGCAGCGGCTGCTGGACGGCTGTCCGGATGCGCCCGAGCACGCCTGGCTGGCGCTGCGCGGCGGCATCTCGGCGCTGCTCGATGACGGGGATCCGTTAGCGGCGCAGAAATTCGCCGCTGCTGCGGTGCGGGTGGCCAAAACGGTCGGATCGGCGGACTACGAGTTGCTGGGGCGCGCGCTGCACGGCTTTGCCGGCGTAACCGCCGGCCATGTCGCCGAGGGTCTCCAGGAGTTGGACGAGGTCAACGCGGCCGTGCTCGCCGGCGAGATGACCGATCGGGTGCTCGTGGCGCTTGCGTGCTGTTACCTGATTGCGGCCTGTGAACGGATCCGCGACTATGAGCGCGCGGTTCAGTGGTGCGACCGTCTCAAGGCCTTCTGCGCCAAGTGGGGGCTGCGGCCGTTGTTTGCCGTGTGCCGTACCCAGTACGCATCGGTGTGCATGTGGCAGGAAGCCGAGCAGGAACTGACGGCCGCCGCCGAGCAGCTCTCGGCGTGTCGTCCGGCCATGACTGTGGAGGGGCTCGTGCGCCTCGGAGAGCTGCGCCGGCGCCAGGGACGCCTGGCCGAGGCCATGGCGCTCTTCGAGGCCGGCGGCTCCCACCCGCTGGCCTCGCTCGGCCGGGCGAGCGTGACCTTCGACCGCGGCGACGTCGAAGGCGGTGCGGATCTGGCGGAGCGGCATCTGCGACGCCTGCCCGCGACCAATCGAACGGAGCGGGCGGCGGCGCTGGAGCTGATGGTTCGCGCCTGCGTGCACCAGGGGCACATCGACAAAGCCTCGCGGTCAGTCGCCGAACTCCAAGCGATCGCGAGCCAGGCCGGTACGGGGCCGCTGCGGGCGTTGGCCAGCCTGGCAGCGGGTCTGGTGGCGGCGCGGTCGGCGGACCCGACCTCGGCCCGACAACATCTGGAAGACGCGGTCGACCTGTTCAAGGAGAGCGGCGCGCCGTTCGAGACCGGACGCGCGCGCGTCGAGCTGGCCCGCGTGATGGGACGGCTTGGTCGGGCAGACGCCGCGGTCGATGAGGTCCGGCGGGCGCTCGATGACCTGACCCCGTTGGGGGCGAGCCTCGAGGTGGCTCGCGCCCGGACCGTGCTCGATGCGCTGACCGCGAGCCCTGCACCCGCGCCGGCGGCGGCCGGCAACGCGGCCGGCCTCACGCCTCGACAGGTCCAGATTCTGCGCCTGATCGCCGGCGGGAGCACCAATCAGGCGATTGGCGAACAACTCTTCATCAGCGAGCACACCGTACACCGGCACGTCGCCAACATCTTCACCACGCTCAACCTCTCGTCGCGCTCGGCAGCGGTCGCTCGGGCTGGCCGTCTCGGGTTGCTCTGACCGTCGAGCGCGGTCGTGCCTTGGCCCGTCCGGGCCATTCGGCGCGGTTGCCGCAAAATGACCCGAACCGGTGAAGCGGAACTCACGGACGCCTTGCTAGATTTCTCCTGTCAGCGGTAGGCGACGACGTGCGCAGTGCAATCGCCCGCCGTTCTTCCATCGGTTCGGTCAGGAGATTCCATGAAGGTCAGACGACTCGCGTTCGCACTCGACTACGGCCTGGTCGGCGCTCTCGCCGTGATGAGTGGGTGGACCGTGCCCGCATGGGCGCAAGAGCACGACGCACACCTGATGACGGCGCAGGTGCAGCCGCGTTCCGCGGAACAGAAGAAGCAGGGCAACGCGCTCGTGGCCGCCGTGCGCGACGCCACCGAGCGCTTCCGCGACGTATCGGCGGCGGAGGCTGAAGGGTACGCGCTTCAGTTCGGCTGCGTCAGCGGCGGCGACTATGGAGCGATGGGACTGCACTTTGTGAACTTCCCGCTCGTGGTCGACGGCACGATCGACGCGGCGGCGCCCGAGATCGTGCTCTACGAGCCGACCGCGAACGGACGCCTGCGGATCACCGGCGCGGACTTCGTGGTGCTCGCGGCCGACTGGGACAAGACCCACACCAGTGCCCCGGAGCTGAACGGTCAGCTCTTTCATTTCTTCGAGGCTCCCAATCGCTTCGGGCTGCCGCCGTTCTACACCCTGCACGTGTGGGCATGGAAGGACAACCCCAACGGCACGTTCACCAATTGGAATCCGAGCGTGTCGTGCGACGGATTCAATCCGCAGAACCACTGAACCGAAAGGCTGGAGCTATGAAAATCACACGCGTTACCACCACGTGGCCCGGAATGTTCGCCTCGGCGCTGCTGCTCGCGTCGCTCGTGTCGTCGCCGGCCCTCGCGCAGACCCCGGCCCATGTCATGGAGACCCTGAGTGAGGCGAAATGGGGTCCCGCCCCGCCGCTGCTGCCGCCC
>JBDTWC010000060.1:0-8767 GCA_040006875.1 Acidobacteriota bacterium
GACGCCCTTCCAGCCCTCAGGGCAGTGTGATCGTGACCTCGTTGGACGGCGCGCTCACGCCGCACGCACTGACAGCCACGATCCGCACGTAGTAGGTGCCGGCCGGCACGCCTCCCACAGTCACAGGCAGCAACGCCACCGCACCAACAGCCACGTCGGCGAGGTTGGTCGCGCCGTGCGCCGAGCCAATCTGCATGCGGTAGCCGGTGGCGCCGAGCGGAGCCTGCCACGTGAAGATGGCCACGCCCCCAGCGCGCGACACCGCCAGGCCCGTCGGCACTACCGCCGTGGGCCCGCAGCCGAGCGTGATCGGCAACTCCGTCGAGGGCGCGCTCATGCCGCAGGCGTTGGCGGCGCGGATGCGCGTGAAGTAGGTGCCGGCTGGCGCCACCGCCTGGAAACTCGTGACGTTGCCGAGGTTCGATACCGGAAAGCTGGTGGCCCCGGTACTGAGTCCGACTTCCAGCAGGTACGCGGATGCGTTGAACGACGGCGCCCAGGCCAGGGCGGCCAGCAGGCCGCCCGATTGCGCCCCATATCCCGTGGGCACCGGCGGCGGGCTGGTGCACGACGCCGCGCTCGCCACCACGACCGTGACCTGGTTCGACGGCCCGCTGAGGCCGGCGGCATGCACCGCCCGCACGCGCACGAAGAACGTACCTACAGGCGCCGCCACGTCGAACGACGTGACGTTGCCGAGGTCGGTGTTCACGAGATCGGCCTGGCCGGTCGCCGAGCCGGCTTCCAACCGGTAGCTCACGGCTCCCGCCGCCGGTGACCACGACAAGCGCAGCGCCGAGCCGCTCACCTGCGCCGCCAGTCCCGTTGGCGCCGGCGTGGGGACCGCGCCGGTGAAGCGCACGCGATAGACGGTGCCGTTGCCGCGCGACAAGTAGTAGAGGTTGCCGTCGCTCCACACCTTCAGGTCTACCGGACCGCCGGCGCCAGTGGCGAAATCCACCGCCACGTTGGTGCTGGTGTCGAGGCGGCGAATCCAGCCGGTGCAGACGTCGGCGAAGAAGTAGTCGTTGAGGTAGTCGGAAGGAAACGTCTGCGTGGCGGGATTGTAGAAGGCGCCGCCGGTGATGGCGCAGCCGGTCGTGGACGTGCTGCCGTGGCCATAGCGATGACGCGGATCGACGAAGGCCGCGTTGGCCGGCACGCCGCCTTCCGAGGTGGGCCAGCCGTAGTTGGCACCCGCGCTGCCGTCGTTCACTTCCTCCCAGGTGCTCTGACCGACGTCGTTGATGAGCATCGCGGGCGCCGGACCGCCAGGGTTGAAGGCGAACGTGTAGGGATTGCGCAGGCCCACAGCCCAAATCGCGCGGTTCGCACCCGTGGGCGAGCCGGCGATGCCGGAGAAGGTCGTCGGGTTGTCGTTCGGGATCGACCCGTTGGCGTTGATGCGCAACATCTTGCCGAGCCGGTTCGCGAGCGACTGCGAGTTGCTGCCGTTGGCGTTCTCGCCCACCGCCACGTAGAGCTTGCCGTCGGGACCGAAGTTGATCGCGCCGCCGTTGTGGTTGGTCGCGCTCAACGGCTCGAGGTCGAGAATCGGCAGCTCGCTGCCGGCCAGTGCCTCGTTGCCGTTGGCGGTGAAGCGGCTGACGCGGTTGTGTGGACCGACGCCAGGGGACGGCGACGGCACGGTGTAGTAGACATACACGAAGTGATTGGCGGCGAAATTCGGGTCGAAGGCGACGCCGAGCAAGCCGCGCTCGCCGCTCGAATCCACGCCGAGGGTCACAAACGGCGTCGTCAGCAGCACGCCGTTCTCGACCACGCGCAACTGCCCCGTCTGCTGAGCCACGAACAGCCGCCCATCGGGCGCGAACTGCATCGCCGTGCCGTTGGGCAGCGTGCCCGCGGGCACGAGCGCCGACTCGACGAAGCCGTTGGGGAAGGTGGCCGCGCCCAGGGGCGAGGCGGCGACGACGAGGGCGGCGCACACGACGATGGTGTGCAACCCGCGAGCACTTCTCTCGATCATGGGTAGTCCTCCGAGGCGGGGGGACGCCCTCTCCTGAGCATGTTACGGGTGATTCCTCCGAAAACGACGCCGCGGTGCGCGGTGGCGGCCGGCGCCCGGGCGGCGTGGTCGTCAGCGCGGTCTGTCCTTGACACCATCGGCACCCGGAACCAAGCTACCGGCGTTTGTCACCGGTCGGCCGTGTCCCCCCCGCGGCGCGCCCGCCACGCGAAGCGATCGTCATCGCCGTTTGCCTTGGGAGGACATCATGGACCTTCGACGACTCACACCGCGCGTACTGCCCGCACTGGCGCTGTTGCTGTGTTGCACCACCGTGGCCAGCGCCGACGCGCTGCGCGGCCTCTCGCCCGGGCAGTTCGACGTGTTGACGCAGACGGTGCCGGTGAACGTGGTGTTTGTGGGCTACGAGCGCGGTGACATCGATCTCGCCGCGATCCGGCAGACCCTGCCCGCCACCTACGATCCCGCCGTGCGCTATCCGCAGTTCTACGGCCTCAACGGCCGCGCCATGGGCCTGTCGTTCCGCTTCGCGTATCGCTTCGACTTCAAGGACGACGGGTTCGAACGGCGCTTCTTCTCGTTCCTGACCCGCACCGGCGTGCCCGGCGCGCCGACCGCCTTCCAGACCGCCTACAACGCCGAAACCAAGAACGTGCTCGACGTGACCGGGCCGGTGCTCTACATCGACGCGCCGAGTGTCGAGCAGTATCTGCAGAGTCAAGACGGCGCCCGCCGCGACGGCTACACCATCTACTTCATCAACTGGTTCGGGCGCTCCGACTTCAAGTTCCACGTCTACTCGAAGACCGACGAGACCGATCCCGATACCAAGGTGAACTTCGGCACGCGCGGCTCGCGGCAGATGATCGCGTGGGGCGGCTCGGCCTCGCGCACCTGGTTCTACGATCTGTCAGCCGGTCCTGAGTCGTGGACCAACAACTGGATGGTCGACGACGACCAGAGCGAGTACCACATGCCCCCGGTGTGGGAGTACGCCACCCCCGGCTACCGGCCGCCGGCGCAACTCAGCCAGGATCTCGGCCTGGTGGCGCGCTTCGTGGCCATCGATCTGCTGTTCACGACCTCGCCGCTCTACGACCCGCTGGTCACCGCGCCCGACGTCGGCGGCAGCAAGGTGGCGCACGTGGCGATGCTGCAGGAAGATCCGGCCAACGACGGCCTGAGCTACTTCAACGCCAACTTCATGAAGAGCCAGATGCGCAGCTTCCAGCCCTACTATCCGTGGAGGGTGGGGGTGTCCAACACCGCGCCCATCGATCCCGGAGCCAAGAAGGCCCTCGACATCTTCGCCGGCACGGTCGTCGACACGGCCGAGTGCTGGGCCGGATACGGCGACCCGTTCGCGCAGATGTTCTGCTACTTCGACGCCAACCTCGGCACCTATGTGCCGAGCTACAGCCCCAAGGACTACGTGGGCGAGATCTTCGCCTTCAACGCCCTCGACGCCAGCATGGGCTCGCAGTTCGGCCTGCTCGGCTTCGCCGACGACAACTGGGTCGATGGCACCCAGTCGTACGTGTTCATGTTCGACTACCCGGCCGTGAAGGCGGCCGGCTTCGGCTTCACGTCAACCGGCGTGCATGAATTCGGTCACCACCTCGGCATGTCGCACCCGCACGACGGCTACGATCCCGAACTCGGACTCGACTTCGGCGCCGCTGGACAGTTCGAGTTCACGTGGTCGGGCGACGAGAGCGCCACCGTGATGCACTATCTGGCGCTGTCGAATTCCTTCGGCCGCTTCGACAAGGACAACGCCTATCGCTGGGAGACGGCGGGCTATCTGAACCTCGCTAACGCACTGGCCGGCGACGTGCTGGCCAGCAGCGACAGCTTCCGCGTGCGCGTGCTGCTGGCCGCGGCCGACCTGGTGGCCCGCGGCGCCCAGTCGTCGTTTGCCAACTGGGACTACTTGAACGCCGCCGCCAGCGCGCGGCTGGCCTATACGCTGGTCGCCGCCGCGGCCCATCACATCAACGCCGCCACGCCCACGTTGACGGCAGCGCATCGGCCGCTGCCCGACCGGCGTCATCCCGACGGCTGCTGGGTGCGCTTCCCGCTGCAGTAGAGGCTGCGGCGACGCGATCTCGATGCCCGGCTCGGCCGGGGCGGGCGCTGGATCGACGGGTTAGCGCGGGCTGGGCGCGCGCGGCTTGCGCGGTGGGCACTGGCGCACGCGACCGAACGTGTCGGCGCGGTAGACGTAGCGCTTCCCTGCGTGCGTCAGGATGAATCCGAAGCCGTCGGTGGGCACTGGTTCCACAATCCCCTTGCGCGGTGCGCAGCCCAGATCGGCGTCGGGCCAGCGGCGCGCCTCGCGCGACTCCACCGCGATCGTGGCGACCTCGACCTTCAAGGTGGCCGCCAGCGCCTGTTTCACCAGCACCTCGGTGTCGTCGAGCGAGTGCTTCTTGGGCGGCGTTTGCGCCCCGGCGCTCACCGTGAGGAGCGCGGACGTCAGGGCGACGAGAGCGAAGGCGAGACGCATAGGGTGTCTCCCGGATCTGCGGCCACGTATGGTCCGCAGGATCAGGATAGCGCCAGATTGGACTGTCCGATCGCCCGATCGCCCGATCGCCCGCTCGCCGCATACCAGATTCATGTGGCTGATCTACACTCTCGCCATGTCTGACCTCTCCGCTTCGTCCACGCGCGCGTGGTGGCACGCCGCTGCCTTTGCCCTGGTCATAGCCCTCGCCGGCGTCACCGTGCCGCTCGGCGCGCAGGTGCGTTATCCCGACCCGGCGCAGCGCGTTCTGACCCAGCGCGAGCAGGCGCCGATTCAGCGCGACTGGATCGTGAAGCGCTTCGACACCGTGATGCCGATGCTGATGAGCCGCGAAGGCATCGACATGTGGGTGATCGTGTCGCGCGAGTACAACGACGACCCGGTGTTCCGATCGATGGCGCCGATCACCACCTACTCGTCGCGCCGCCGCACCATCCTGGTGTTCGTCAACCCGGGCGGCGGCAAGCCGGTCGAGCGCTACTCGATCGGCCGCGACTACGACCAGCTCTACACCGTCATCCAGACCACCAACGACGGCCAGTGGCAGGGTCTGCGCACGCTGGTCGAGCAGAAGGACCCGAAGGTCATCGGCATCGACGAGTCGGAGTTCTGGAATCACGCCGACGGCATCACCGCCACCGAAAAGCGGCTGCTTCTGCTCGCACTCGGCGACAAGTACGCGGCGCGCGTGAAGAGCGCCGAGATGCTCGCGGTAGGCTGGCTCGAACACAAGATCCCCGACGAGCTCGCAGGCTATCGACACGTGATGCAGGTGGCACACCTGGTCATCAACGAGGCGTTCTCGAACCGCGTCGTCACGCCCGGAAAGACCACCACCGAAGACGTCGTGTGGTGGATGCGGCAGCGCGTCGTCGAGATGGGCCTCGGCAATTGGTTCCATCCCTCGGTCACCATCTGGCGGCAGGGCGGCGCCAAGGGCGACAAGGTGATCCTGCCCGGCGACATGCTGCACACCGACTTCGGTCTGGTCTACCTCGGACTCTCGACCGACACGCAGCATCTCGCCTACGTCCTGAAGCCCGGCGAAGCCGACGCACCGCAGGGCCTGCGCGACGGACTCAAGGCCGCGAACCGTCTGCAGGATCTGACCATGCAGTTCGCCACCGTGGGCCGCACCGGCAACCAGGCGCTCCGCGACGCGCGCATGCAGGCGGTGAAGGAAGGGATCACGCCGGCCATCTACTGCCATTCGATCGGCTATCACGGCCATGCCGCCGGGCCGCCGATCGGCATGACCGACTACCAGGAAGGCGTGCCGGTGCGCGGCGACTACCAGTTCCGGCCCAACACCTGGCATTCAATCGAGCTGAACGCCAAGTTCAAGGTGCCCGAGTGGGGCGGCCAGGAAGTGCCGTTCGCGCTCGAGGAAGACGCCGCGCTGCTGCCCGACGGCAGATGGGACTGGGTGCTGGAGCGTCAGGAGCGCTTCCACCTGATCGACGCCGGGCCGAAGATGTGAGAGGCCCAGCGGCTCAGGTGGGGATTGCGCGTCGTCCCCAGGTCTGCTCTACTCAGGATCGGACCCCATATCAACTTTCCGAGGAGCACTATGAACCGCACTCTCTCACTCGTGGCACTGGTCGTTGCAGCAGGAGCCTTCGCCGCCGGCGCTGGCGCGCAGAGCATGGCGCACGTCGAGGTCAAGGACGCCGCCGGCAAGTCGGTCGGCATGGCGATGCTGTCGGCCACCAAGGACGGCGGCGTCAGCATCGCCGTCGACTTCAAGGGCCTGCCGCCCGGAGAGCACGCGCTCCACTTCCACCAGACCGCCAAGTGCGAGGCGCCGTTCACCTCAGCTGGTGGCCACTTCAATCCGGGCATGAAGAAGCACGGCCTGGAGAACCCCGAAGGTCCGCACGCGGGTGACATGGCCAACTTCACCGTGGCCGCCGACGGCACCGCCAAGACCACGATCGTGAACACCAAGGTCACGCTCGGCGCGGGCGACAACTCGGTCTACGCCAACGGCGGCACGGCACTCATGATTCACGCCAAGGCCGACGATATGAAGTCCGACCCCGCCGGCCTCGCCGGCGACCGCATCGCCTGCGGCCTGGTCGTCAAGTAAGCGCCCGTTTACCAGCCGCGCCAGCCGCGGTCACCATCCCCCGATTGCGCGCCACTGATGGCGCGTCGCCGGGGGATGTTTCGTTTATGGCCCGCAACAAAGTCCTTCAACGACGTGCTGTCAGCGCCGCGGCTTGCCCCAGGCTGCCGCTGAGAGCCTGAGGTACCATCGCGTCAGCGAAAGCCATGCAGCTGACGGCACGTGATTCGTCGCTCCCGGTGCCCCGGCGGCACCAATCGCCGTGGCGCGCCGTGGCGCTGGCGGCCGCGGCCCTCTTGATGGTGTTCGCGCTCGATCGCGCCACCGATGTCGCGCCCGTCCAGCATCTCTACTACCTGCCCATCATCCTGGCGGCGCGGCATTTCAAGATGCGCGGCGGCATCGTGGCCGCGCTGGCCGCGGTGCTGCTGTATCACGCCGCCAATCCGCATCTGCTGACGCTGGTCTACGAAGAGTCGGACCTGGTGCAGATCGTCCTGTTCCTAGCGGTGGGCGCGGTCGCCGGCCGGCTCACCGCCGACGCCGAGCGCCTGCACCATCTGGCGATGACCGACGATCTGACCGGCCTGCACAACCTCCGCTCGTTCGAGCGCTGGCTGGCGGCGATGGTGAGCGACGCGCGTGCGACCGGCGAGCCGGTGGCCTTGCTGGTGCTCGACTTGGATCGCCTGAAGTCGTTGAACGACCAGCACGGGCACCTGGCCGGTGCGGAGGCGGTGCGCACGGTGGGCCGCCTGATCGCGGAGCGCGTCCCCGAGGGAGCCGTGGCCTGCCGCTACGGGGGCGACGAGTTCGTGATCGCGCTGCCGCGCGGCGGCCAGCTCGCGGCGCAGCACCTGGCCGACGATCTCTGCCGGGTCGTCCGTGCCGCGGCGCCGACCCTGGCCAACCGCGCCTTTCCCGCGGGCACCCTGTCGATCAGCATCGGCCTGGCCAGCGCGGCGTTCGCCGCCGACCCGGCCTCAGGCGAGCCGGCGCCGAGCGACGCCGAAGCCGGCGAGTCGTTGTTCCGCGACGCGGATGCGGCACTCTACCAGGCGAAGGCGCACGGCCGTAACCAGGTGTTCGCGCGCCCCTACTCGTAGCGCAGCGCCAGGTTCGGGTCGACGCGGCTGGCCCGATGGGCGGGGATGAAGCCCGCCGCCGCCGACACCACCGCCAGCATCGCCATCGTGCTCAGCGCCAGCCACGGGTCGTTGGGCGTGATGCCGTAGAGCTGTGTCGACACCAGGCGGCCCAGACCCACGGCCGCCGGCACGCCCACGGCGACGCCGATGGCGAGCAGCACCAGCACTTCCTTCATCACCAGCCACACGACGTGTCCGGGGTCAGCGCCCAGGGCCAGGCGGAGGCCCATCTCCTTGCGGCGCCGCGCCACCACGAACGCCATCACGCCGTAGAGCCCGACCGACGCCAGCACGGTCGCGAGCAGGCCGAAGCCGGCCGACAGCATCGCGATCAGGCGATCGGTGAGCAGCGTCTCGTCGAGCTGTCCTTCTACGGTCTTCATCGCGTAGACCGGAATGCCGGCGTCGAGGGCGCGCAGCTCGCCGCGGATCTGCGAGAAGGCACTGGCGGACGCGCTCCGGGTCCGAACGTAGAAGGTCGCGCCGTTCTTCCCCCACGACGGAATGAACACCTGCCGGCGGACGCCCTCGCGGGGTCCCTCGTAGAGGGAATTGGCCGCTACGCCGACGATTTCGATCGCGAATTTCACTCCCGGCCGGTCGCCGAAGGCCAGATGCCGGCCGAGCGCGCTCTGCCCGGGAAAGAAGTGGTCGGCGAAGTGCTGGTTGACGATCGCCACCCGCGTCTCCACGATGCCGTCCGCGCCAAGGTGGCTTTCGTCGCCGGGGCGGAAGTCGCGGCCTTCGAGCAGCGGAATGCGCATGGTGGCGAAATAGCCCGGCGAGAGCGAGTTCATGAAGGCCTGCATGTCCTCGCCGTCCTTCGCCTTGTGGCCTTCCACCGACATCGTGCTGTCCCATTCGTCGCCGCTCAGGATCGACACGTTGGCCCACGCCGCCGAGAGGATCCCGGGCGACCCTTCGAGCCGCTGCTTGAGCTGTGTGAACAAGGTGCCGGTGCGCTGGTCGTCGTAGCCGCTGAGCGCCGGTGACAACTGGAACGTGAGGAGGTTGTCGAGGTCGACTCCGGT
>JBDTWC010000061.1:0-8726 GCA_040006875.1 Acidobacteriota bacterium
TTGTAGCGCACCGGGTCGATCTTCTCGGTGCGGAACCCGTAACGCCCGCCCAGCGTGCGCAACACCGAGAACGTGCCGGCCCGCTCGTGTCCGAAGAGGAAGTCGGCGCCCACCCACACCTCGGCCACGCGCAGCCAGTCGACCAGCACCGTGCGCACGAAGGCCTCGGGCGTGAAGCGCGACAGCTCCGGCGTGAAGCGCACCACGGCCACGCCGTGCACGCCAGCCTTGTCGAGGGCGGCGATCTTCTGCGCCATGGTCATGAGCAGAGGCGGCGCCTTGTCGGGCCGCACCACCCGGGGCGGATGCGGGTCGAAGGTCAGCACCACGCCCACGCCGCCCCGATCGGCGGCGCTGCGCCGCACCCGCTCGATGATCTTCTGGTGTCCGCGGTGCAACCCGTCGAAGTTGCCGAGCGCGAGCACCGGGCTCAGCCAGCGCGTCGGCCGCGGGTCGTCGGGGAAATGGATGACCTCCACGATCAGGCTCGCTCCGCCGCTGACGACGCGGGCCGCACCGGCAGCTCGGTGGCGATGGTCGCGATCTGGCCGTCGTAGGCGAGGGCCATGCCAGGCGGCAACGCGGCACACGTCTCGGCGTGCGCCAGGTCGTGGCAGATATGCGTGAAGAATGTCTCTCGGGCGCCGATGCGGGTGGCCACAGCCACCGCCTCGGCGACCGAGAAGTGCGTGGGGTGAGGCCGGTGGCGCAACGCGTCGAGCACCAACACCTCAAGGCCCTCGAGCAACCCCAACGACGCCTGGGGCACCTCACTGCAATCGGTGAGATAGGCGAAGTTGCCGATGCGGAAGCCGAGGATCGGCTGGCGGCCGTGCAGGATCGGCACCGGCACGATCGCGACGCCGTCGATCACGAACGGGCCGTCGATCTCGATGAGCGCCAGATCGGGCACGCCGCCGCCCGGCCCAGTGGCCGGGCTGAACGCGTAGGCGAAGATCCGGGTCAGCTCCGCGCCGGTCCGAGCGTCGGCGTAGACCCGCAGCTTCTGGCCCGAGAGCGCGTTGAAGCGGCGCAGCTCGTCGAGACCCATGACGTGATCGGCGTGAGCGTGCGTGAAGAGCACCGCATCGACCCTGGCCAGATCGTTGGCGAGCGCCTGCTGGCGTAGATCGGTGGACGTGTCGATGAGCAGCGCGGGGCCGCCTTCGACCGCGACGTAAATCGATGGTCGCAGCCGCTGATCGCGCGAGTCGGTGGAGCGGCACACCGCACAGCGGCAGCCGATCATGGGCACCCCGTGCGAGGTGCCAGTGCCGAGGAACGTGACTCGGGCCGGCGGCATCAGGGCCGCCCGCTGGCGCCCTTGACCGTCACGAACCGCATGCGCAGTTCGTAGAGCACCTGCTCGAGGAACAGGCGCTCCTCATTGGTCAGGTTGCCCTTGGTCTTCTTCTCCATCATCGCCATCACCTCGATGACGTGCCCGGCCTGTTCGAGGTTGGGGGCGCGCTTCTCGCCGGTAGTCGGATCGGCGACGTCGCCGAAATGCACCGCGGCACTGCTCGCCAGCGAGTAGAGGAAGGCCACGAAGCTGACGCCAGGCTCGGCGCTGGAAGAAGGGGTTTCAGGCACGGCTGACAGAATTTTCGAATGGTAGCATAGCGCCCGGACGTGACCTGCTGATGCCCCACTCCCCCGGCGCGCGCTTCGACGACCTGGTTCGCATCATGCGGGCACTGCGCGCCCCGGGCGGCTGTGCCTGGGACCGGGAGCAGACGCTGCAGTCGCTCCGTCCATTCGTGCTCGAAGAGACCTACGAGCTGCTCGACGCCCTCGACCGCGGCGACCTCAAGAGCCTGCAGGAGGAACTCGGCGACTTCCTCTACGAAGCGGTTTTCCTGGCCCAGATCGCCGAAGAGGCCGGACATTTCAGGATCGGCGATGCGATCGACGGCATCGCCACCAAGCTGGTACGACGTCACCCCCACGTCTTCACACCCGACGGCATTCCGCTCGCCGACGCCGGTCCGCGCCTGACCGCCGACGAGGTCGTGCGCAAGTGGGAGGACCTCAAGGCCAAAGAGCGCGCCGTGACCGGCCGGGTCGAGAAGTCGATGCTGAGCGGCGTGCCGAAAGCGCTGCCCGCGCTGTTGCGCGCCTACGAGATGGCGGCGCGCGCGGCCACCGTGGGCTTTGACTGGACCACCCCTGGCGACGTGCTCGACAAGATGGAAGAGGAGGTCGCCGAGCTCCGCGTGGCGGTGCGCGATCGCGCCCTCGACCCCGCCGCCGTCGAGGACGAACTCGGCGACTTGTTGTTCGCCTTCGCCAACTACGCCCGCAAGCTCGGCGTGGAGCCCGAGGCGGCCCTGCGCCGCGCCGCCGACAAGTTCCAGACGCGCTTTGCGGGAATGGAACAGATCGCCCGGACCGAAGGCACGACGCTTGGAGCGCTCACCCTCGAGCAGCAGAACGTCCTGTGGCAGCGGGTGAAAGCCGGCGCCACGCCGTCGTCTCCTCAGGAGGATGCATGAAGACCATCGACACGCTCGTGAACGCCTTCGAACGCGGCCGCGTGTCGCGCCGCGAGCTCGTGCAGGGTCTGACCGCGATGGTGGCGGCCGCCGCCGCACCGGTCGCGGCGCAGACGCCGGCCGCGATTCCGGCGCTGTCGCTCAATCACGTGTCGCTGGCCGTGGCCGATCCGGAGGCCTCGAAGCAGTTCTTCCAACGCACCTTCGGCATGCCGGTGGCGTCGGTGCAGGGCACGGGGATCAATCTGGCGCTCGGCACAAGCTTCCTCGGGCTCTACAAGATGCCCAACCCCGGGCGCGTCGATCACGTGTGCCTCGGCGTGGACCACTACGAGGTCAACGCCATGGCCGCCAAGCTCGAGGCGCAGGGCATCAAAGCCACGATCCGCAAGGACAAGCCCGAGGTCTACTTCACCGACCCCGACGGCACCCGGTTCCAGCTCGAGAACAAGGACTATCGCGGCTGAGCGTGCAGCCACCGGCGGCGCCCGATGAACGAGCTCAGCTCGACGGCACGACCGTCGGTGCGAACGGTGATCTCGCCGTCGCGATCGGTGCGCCACAGATCCGCGCCTACGGCGTCGAGCCGCGCCAGAACCGGCGGGGCGGGGTGCCCGAACCGATTGCCGGCGCCGGCGCTGACCAAGGCCACCGCGGGATGCAGTGAGGTCAGGAACGGCTCGCTCGACGACCCGGCGCTGCCGTGGTGCGCGACCTTCAGCACCGTCAGGAGCCGCGGCACGCCGTCGTCCAACCCGCCTGCGGCCGCGAGCACCGATGGCTCGACCTCGGCGCCGATATCGCCCGTGAGCAGCACGCGCACGCGTCCCAGCCCCAGCGAAACCGCGACCGAGTCGTCGTTGCGCACGCGCTGACGTTCCCAGTCGGCGGGCGCCGGATGCAAGACGTCGAGGCGGACCTGGCCGATGTCCACGTGATCCCCGGCGGCGACGCGGCGCCACGTGGCGCCAATCTCGTCGGCGGCGGCATGCAGGGCCGCCGTAGCCACGTCACCGGCCACGGGAATGCCGGTCCACACTTCGTGCGGCGTGAACTGGCCTACCAGCGACGCGGCGCCGCCGATGTGATCGGCATCGGCGTGGGTCACGAGCAGGTAGTCGACCCGCCGCACACCCCGCGCGCGCAGGGCCGGACCAACGACCCGATCGCCCAGATCGCGGCCATCGGCAGTGACGCCGCCGGCATCGACGAGCAGGCGCCGCCCGTTGGGGAACTGGACGAGCAGGGCCTCCCCCTGCCCGACGTCGAGCGCGGTGACGCGCAGGTCGCCGGGCGCCCATGGCCACAGACTGAGCGGTGCCGCCGCTACCCACATCACCGCCGCCGGGAACGCCACGGTGCTGACGCGCCGCACCCGCGCCGCCAGGGCCGTGGCGCGGTCGGGATGCCGCGCCCACAGCCACGCGGCGCACGCGGCGTAGTAGACGACGACTGCGCCGAGGGCCGGCGGCGGCACGTGCCACGCCAGCCACGGCATGAAGTCGACGACGCGCGCCGACTCCGTCACCATCAGCGCGCCTGCACGCAGCACCACGCCGGTCAGCGGCAGCAGTGGCGGCACCAGTAGATCGGCCGCCAGCGCACGCGCCGCCGCCATCTGCGCCAGAGCCATCCCGGGAATCGCAATCGCCGACAGCACGACGCCCGCCACCGTCACCTGCTGGAAGACCGTGGCGGCGACCGGCAGCAGCGCCACCTCCGCCCACACCGAGGTGACGAGCAAGGTGCGGACCAGACGTCGCCATCGTGCCTCGCCCGGGCGGCCCGGCGCCAGTCCGAGCATGATGCCGGCCGTGGCCGCCGTGGTCAGCCAGAAGCCGACGTCGAAGGCGAGGAGCGGATCGGCGGCCAGGAGCACCCCCGCCGTGAGGGCGAGCACGTTCACTGCCGCACCCCGCTGGTCGAGCATCTGCGCGGCCATGCCAACCAGGGCCATGCCGGTGGCGCGCAGCACCGAGGCGCCGCCGCCGACAATCGCGGCATAGGCTACGAGCGCGAGGCCAGCCGCGAGCAAGCGGCGGCGACGATGGCGGGTAGCGGCGCGGGCGACCACCAGCACCACCACCGTGACCAGCGCGATGTTCCCGCCCGAGATGGCGATCACGTGATACGTGCCGGCGCGCTGCAGACGCCGTTGCAGTTCGGGATCGAGGCCGACACGATCGCCGATCAGCACGGCCGCGCCGATCGCCGCTGCTTCCCCGCCGCTCGGTCCGGCGGCCCGCCTCAGCGCCGCGCGCGTTCGCGCCCGCACGGCCGCAGCCGCCTCGCTGACGATCGAGCCGATCCGGGCCGGTTCGACCAGCGCGGCGCTCTTCACCGTGCCCACGAGCGCCGCCCGGCGGCGCACCAGGTCGGCGCGGGCGTCGGGCACGCCCTGGTCGCGGAACGACCGCGGCAGACGGGCGGTCGCCGTCATCGTGACGTGGCGTCCGGCCCGCCACTCGTCCATCCGGGCTGCAGCGAGGCTTCCCGCCACCGTCACGACCATCGCCCCTGGGGCGGTCTGAGGACAGCCGCATGGGCCGGTCCAGATGCGTGCGACCTGCACCCGCAACACCACGCCGCGCGCTACCGGGGCGGCATCAGCCGTGAGCACGCCTTCAAGTCTCACGGGCAGCGCCGCAGCGGCGTCATCGGCGAGAGCGCCCGACTCCTCGAGTGCCACGACCAGCGGAGGGCGCGCCGCTGCCGAGAACGCGGTCGCCCCGAGAAGTGCCGACGCAGCAACCACGCCGGCCAGTCCACAGCTCACTACCAGCCGCGAGTAGTCGTATCGCCAGGCGGCGACGGCACCGGCCCAGGCCGCCACGGCGATGACGACCAGCGCGGGCCGGGCCGCGGGCCAGAGCACGCCGAGCGCGGATCCGGCGGCAAGTGCCGCGGCCAGGGCCACAGGCAGATACGGCATGCCCTACCGGCTGCAAGATGTGGGCACAGCGGGTCGGGCCGGAGCGGGCACGAAGTGAGGCGCGAATCAGCCCGATTTCAACGCGCGCGCCCAACAGCGCACGAAATCCTGCCTCGTCAGCCGGACCCGCGGTACGAAGAGTTTGCGCCGGCTACGACACCTTGGCGGCAGCCGTCAGGTAGTACTCCTGCAGGGAGCACACCGCCAGTTCCCGGCCCTGGAGCGCCCGCACGGCATCGACGGCTGCGGCAGCACCCGTCATGGTCGTGATGCACGGGATGCCCGTGACCATGGCGGCGCGACGCAGGGCCTTGTCATCGAAGAACGACTCGAGGCCGAGCGGCGTGTTGACCACCATGTGGATGCGGCGATTCACGATCTCGTCGGCCAGATTCGGCCGGCCTTCGTTCACCTTGAAGACGACGCCGCACTCCACGCCATGGGCGCGCAGATACACGGCGGTGCCGCGCGTGGCAATGAGCGCGAAGCCCAGGCTCGCGAGCGCTTTGGCGATCGGCACGAGTTCCGGCTTGTCGTCATTGTTGACGCTCAGGCACACCGTGCCCTGCTCTGGCAGCCGCTGCCCGGCACCGAGCATCGCCTTCACGAAGGCGTGCCCGAAGTCGGTGGCGCCACCCATCACCTCGCCCGTGGACTTCATCTCGGGGCCGAGAATCGAATCGACCCCGGGGAAGCGGATGAACGGGAACACCGGGCTCTTCACGAACACCCCGGCGGGCACCAGATCCTCGGTGAAGCCGAGGTCGGCGAGCGTCTTTCCCATCATCACGCGCGCCGCCACCTGCGCCAGCGGCACGCCGGTGGCCTTGGCCAGGTAGGGCACCGTGCGCGAGGCGCGCGGGTTCACTTCGAGCACGAAGATCTCGTCGTCCTTGAGCGCGTACTGCACGTTCATGAGGCCGACCACCTTGAGCGCGCGCGCCATGCGCCGGGTGTAGTCGCGCAGGGTGGCGAGATGGCGGTCCGACAATCCGGTCGGCGGCACCACGCAGGAGCTGTCGCCCGAGTGGATGCCGGCCTCCTCGATGTGCTCCATGATGCCGCCGATCACGACCGCACCGGTGGCATCGGCCACGCAGTCGACGTCGAGTTCCTTGGCATGCTCGAGAAAGCGGTCGATGAGAATCGGCCGGTCGTTCGACACGTCCACGGCCGTGGCCATGTAGCGATCGAGCGTCGCCATGTCGTAGACGATGGCCATGTTGCGGCCGCCGAGCACGTAGGACGGACGCACCACCACCGGGAAGCCGATCTTGGCGGCCACCTCGCGTGCTTCCAGCCGCGACACCGCGGTGCCGCTGGCCGGCTGCGGAATGCCGAGATCCCACAACAGCTGCGAGAAGCGCTTGCGGTCTTCCGCCAGGTCGATCGAGTCGGGCGAGGTGCCGACGATCTTCACGCCGGCTTCCTGCAGCGGCAGGGCCAGCTTCAGCGGCGTCTGGCCACCAAACTGCACCACCACCGACACGTCGGGGTTGCCCTGACGCTCGCGGTCGATCACCGCCATCACGTCTTCAAAGGTGAGCGGCTCGAAGTACAACCGGTCGGCCGTGTCGTAGTCGGTCGACACCGTCTCCGGGTTGCAGTTGATCATCACCGTTTCGAAGCCGTCCTTCTTGAAGCCGAAGACGGCGTGGCAGCAGCAGTAGTCGAACTCGAGGCCCTGGCCGATGCGGTTCGGTCCGCTGCCCAGGATGATGACCTTGCGCGCGGCGGTCGGCGCCGACTCACATTCCTGCTCGTAGGTGCTGTACATGTAGGGCGTGAACGACTCGAACTCGGCCGCGCACGTGTCGATGCGCTTGTAGACCGGCTTCAGGCCCTGTTCGAGGCGCTTCTCGCGCACCGCCGCGTCATCGACGTGCAGGATGTGGCCGAGTTCCTCATCGCCGAAGCCGGCGCGCTTCAGCGTGCGCATCAGGTCGGGCGACATGTCGCGCAAGCCGACCATTTCGGCGGTCCGGCGCAGCCCCACCAGCTCGGCGAACTGCTCGAGGAACCACGGGTCGATCTTGGTGAGGTCGTGGATCCGCACCGTGCTCCAGCCGCGCTCGAGCGCTTCGAACACCGCCCACATGCGCCGGTCGGTCGGCACCGCCAGGCGGCGCCGCAAGTCCGCTTCGAGCTCGTCGGGCGTGGCCTGATCGGGCGGCGCGCCGGTGCGCGTGCCCGCGCCGAACAAGCGGCCTTCGCGGCCGCCGAGTTCGAGCGAACGCATGCCTTTCAGGAACGCTTCCTTGAAGGTGCGGCCGATCGACATCGCCTCGCCGACCGACTTCATCTGAGTGGTGAGGGTGCGATCCGCCTGCGGGAACTTCTCGAAGTTCCAGCGCGGGATCTTCACGACCACGTAGTCGATGGTCGGCTCGAACGAGGCCGGGGTGAGCCGCGTGATGTCGTTCGGGATCTCGTCCAGGTGATAGCCGAGCGCCAGCTTGGCCGCGATCTTCGCGATCGGAAAGCCAGTCGCCTTCGAGGCGAGCGCGGAGCTGCGCGACACGCGCGGGTTCATCTCGACGATGACCATGCGGCCGTCGGCGGGATTGATCGCAAACTGGATGTTCGAGCCGCCGGTTTCGACCCCGACGCGGCGGATGATGCGGCGCCCGGCGTCGCGCATCCGCTGGTATTCCTTGTCGCTCAGCGTGAGCGCCGGGGCCACCGTGATGCTGTCGCCGGTGTGCACGCCCATCGGGTCGATGTTCTCGATCGAGCAGATGACCACGAAGTTGTCGGCGACATCGCGCATCACCTCGAGTTCGTATTCCTTCCAGCCAATGACCGATTCCTCGATCAACACCTCGTGCACCGGGCTCATCTCGAGGCCGCGGCCGCAGATCTCGCGGAACTCCTCGACGTTGTAGGCGATGCCACCGCCCACGCCACCCATCGTGAACGAGGGGCGGATGATGGCCGGGAAGCCGGTGTTCTCCACCGCTTCGAGGGCTTCGGCCATGGTCTTCACGACCGAACTCCTGGGCACGTCGAGACCCAGTTCGAGCATCGCGTCATGGAACAGCTGCCGGTCTTCGGCCACCTTGATGGCCTCGATCGACGCGCCGATGAGCTTCACGCCGTACTTCTGCAGCACGCCGGCTTCGTGCAGCGCCACCGCAAGGTTCAGCGCCGTCTGACCGCCGACCGTGGGCAGGATGGCATCGGGCTTCTCGCGCGCGATGATCCGTTCGACCACGTCGACCGTGAGCGGTTCGACGTAGGTACGGTCGGCCATCTCCGGGTCGGTCATGATGGTGGCGGGATTGCTGTTCACGAGCACG
>JBDTWC010000062.1:0-8671 GCA_040006875.1 Acidobacteriota bacterium
GATCGCCCTTCTCGAAGAACTTCACGTTGTGCGTGATGGGACGCACGGCGCCGAGCAGATCGCCCGACTCGGTGAGCAGTTCCGCGATCTTGACCTGCGCCTTCTTGGCCGACAGGTTCACGAGCTGATCGTAGGCGGCCTGCGCGCGCGCGGCATCGGCCGACTCCCAGCCCGGCGCGCCCCAGGCGACCGGGCCGAGCGTGCCGTTGGGCTGAATCACGGCGCGCACCGGCAGCTGCAGCTCGCGCCACCAGGTGACGTCGGTGGTGTCGCCGAAGGTGCAGATCATGGCGATCCCGCTGCCCTTCTCGGGATCGGCGAGCGCATGCGCCAGTACCGGCACACGCACGCCGAACAGCGGCGTCGTCACGTGCTGCCCGAAGAGCGGCTGGTAGCGCCGGTCGTCGGGATGGGCCACGAGCGCCACACACGCCGGCAGCAGCTCCGGCCGCGTCGTGTCGATCTCGACGTAATCCGCGGCCGCGAGCGGAGCCGGGGGGCTGCCTTTCGCGAAGCGCAGGCGATGATAGGCGCCGGGCATCTCGCGATCTTCGAGTTCGGCTTGCGCGACCGCGGTCTTGAAGTCGACGTCCCACAGCGTCGGTGCTTCCACCTGATAGGCCTGGCCGCGTTGGAGCAGGCGCAAGAACGCCAGCTGCGACACGCGCTGCGCGGGCGGCGCAATGGTGGCGTAGGTCATCGACCAGTCGATCGAGAGGCCGAGATACTTCCACAGGTGCTCGAAGACCTTCTCGTCTTCCCCCGTGAGCTTGATGCACAGCGCGATGAAGTTGGGCCGCGAGATCGACAGCGGCGGCTTGGCCGGCGATTCGGGCGCCACGAAGCCGGGGTCGTAGGGCAACGACGGGTCGCAGCGCACGCCGTAGTAGTTCTGCACCCGGCGCTCGGTCGGCAGGCCGTTGTCGTCCCACCCCATGGGGTAGAACACAGCCTTGCCACGCATGCGCTGGAAGCGCGCCACGATGTCGGTATGGGTGTAGGAGAACACGTGGCCGACGTGCAGCGACCCGCTCACGGTGGGCGGCGGCGTGTCGATGGCGTAGACCTCGGAGCGCGGCCGGCTCCGATCGAACTGGTAGGTGCCGTCGCGCTGCCACCGCTCCGTCAGGCGGGCTTCGAGCCCTTCGAGCGCGGGGGATTCAGGAACGGTGGTCGGAGTATGTATGCTCATGTACGGTGACGGGCTGGAGCCTGTGGCTCCTCAGAAGTCCCTAATCGTACCGAGTCGTCACCGCCCGTGCAACCGGCGGGGGTCGGGATCAGCGCGCGTGCGCCGAACGCATTCGCGCAATCTCTTCGCGCACCAGCCGCTCGGCGAAGTCGGCGACGACCAGTCGCGCCACCTGCTCCACCAGCGCCGGCGCCATCTCGCGCACGAGACGCTCGGCCGCCGCCGAGGCCGCAGCGGGGGCCAGACGTGCCACGGCGGCGGTTGCCGAGGCGGCCGTCAGCCCTTCGGCCCGCGCCGCCACCAGTTCCTGCACCCGAGCCTCGTGGCGGGCGTCGCCGCTCCACAGCGCGGCCACGCGAGCCGCCACGCGCTCGAGGTCGTCGGCGCCGAGGGCCGGCACGGCGTCATCCACGACCATCACTGCGGACTGGTCGGGTTCCGGGCTCGTCCACGCGGCCACGACGCCGTCGGGCGAGAGCGAGTCAGCCGCGACCGCCGCGGGCGCCTCCGGCCTGGGCTCGGCTTGGCCGACGAGCGAGGCCGCGGGCGCGGGCTTCGGCGGTCGTGCCGTGCGTAGCACCTCGCGCACTGCGTCGATGAGCTGCAGCGAGTCGAGCGGCTTGCGGATCACCGCGCGCACGTCGGCGGCGGCCACGGCAGCGGCGTCGGGCAGGTCGTGCTGACCGGCCATGAGCAACACGGCCGCCGGGCGCGTGCCGGCGGTGGCTTGAACGTGACGCGCCAGTGCCAGGCCGTCGAGGCCGTCCATCGACACGTCGGCGAGCACGACGGCTGCCCCTCGGGCGTCCCAGGCTTCGAGGCCGGCGGGTCCAGTGAGCGCCGTGACCAGTTCCACCGGCTGGTCGGCGAAGGTCATCTCGACCACTCGACGGGTGATGCGGCTTTCAGAGACGACGAGGATGCGATGCATCACGACGGTCATGGGTCCGGCCCTCCAGACCCGCGGACGTGCAAGCTTCGCGCCGTCAGGCTTCGGAGCGGGTGCG
Organism: Acidobacteriota bacterium; assembly: GCA_040006875.1. Classification (GTDB taxonomy): domain Bacteria; phylum Acidobacteriota; class Vicinamibacteria; order Vicinamibacterales; family UBA2999; genus CADEFD01. Next base: position 2,200 of record JBDTWC010000062.1, read on the forward strand.
CGCGTGGGCCTTGATGAAGTCGACGATCGACTGCATCGGCGTGCCTGGGATGAACACGCCAGTGATGCCCAGGGCGTGCATTTTGGGGAGATCCTGGTCGGGGATGATGCCGCCGACGACCACGACCACGTCGTCGAGGCCCTGCGCCTTGAGCAGTTCCACGACCCGCGGACAGATGTGCATGTGCGCGCCTGACAGAATCGACAGTCCGATTACGTCCGCGTCCTCTTGCAGAGCGGCGCTCACGATCATCTCCGGCGTCTGGCGCAGACCGGTGTAGATGACCTCCATGCCGGCGTCACGCAACGCGCGGGCAATCACCTTGGCCCCGCGATCGTGCCCATCCAGCCCGGGCTTGGCGATCACCACTCGAATCTTTCGGTCCATGTTCTCTTCCTCGCCGCTGGCCGCCACTACCTGGCCGCTAGATGACCGGCGTCTCTTCCCACTCGCCCCACACATCGCGCAGCGCGTCGCACATTTCGCCCACCGTCGCATACGCACGTACGCAGTCGATGAGCGGTTCCATCGTGTTGGTGGTGCCGCGGGCGGCGGTCTTGAGCGCGTCCAGCGTGCGGGCGACGGCGGCGTTGTCGCGCGTCGCCTTGAGCTGTTCGAGCCGGGCGAGCTGCGTGACCGAGGCCGAGTCGTCGAGGTAGAGAATCGGAATCGGCGGGTCGTTCACCTGCACGAACTCGTTGACCCCGACGATGATCTTCTCTTTCGACTCGACCGCGCGCTGGAACTGGTACGAGGCTTCGGCGATTTCCTTCTGGGGGAAGCCCAGCTCGATGGCCTCGACCATGCCGCCCATACGGTCGATGGTGTCCCAGTACTTCAGCGCGCCCTGCTCCATCTCGCGGGTCAGCGCCTCGACGAAGTAGGACCCGCCGAGCGGGTCGACCACATTGGCCGTGCCGCTCTCGTGCGCGATCACCTGCTGGGTGCGCAGCGCAATCGTGACCGCTTCCTTGGTGGGCAGCGACAGCGCCTCGTCGAGCGAGTTGGTGTGCAGCGAGTTGGTGCCGCCGAGCACCGCGGCGAGGGCCTGGAGGGCCGTGCGTACGACGTTGTTGTAGGGCTGCTGGGCGGTGAGCGACACGCCGGCCGTCTGGGTGTGGAAGCGGAGCTGCCACGATTTCGGATCCTTCGCCCCGAAGCGATTGCGCATCGCCTCCGCCCACAGCTTGCGGGCGGCGCGGAACTTGGCGATCTCCTCGAAGAAGTCGCTGTGCGAGTTGAAGAAGAACGAAATGCGGGGCACGAACTCATCGACCTTGAGGCCGGCGTTCACACCATACTGGACGTACTCGAGGCCATCGCGCAGCGTGAAGGCGAGTTCCTGCAGCGCGGTCGAGCCGGCTTCGCGGATGTGGTAGCCGCTCACCGAGATCGTGTTCCACTTCGGCACCTCCTTGGTGCAGAACTGGAAGATGTCGGTGATGAGGCGCATCGATGGGCGTGGCGGGAAGATGAATTCCTTCTGTGCGATGAACTCCTTGAGGATGTCGTTCTGAATGGTGCCCGAGATCTTCTTCAGGTCGGCGCCCTGCTGCTGCGCCACCACCAGATACATCGCGAAGATCATCGATGCCGGTGAGTTGATGGTCATCGAGGTCGTGATGTCGGCCAGCGAGATGCCCTCGAACAGGCGCTCCATGTCGGCCAGCGACGTGATGTTCACGCCGCACTTGCCCACTTCGCCGAGCGACAGCTCGTGGTCCGGGTCGCGGCCCATCAGCGTGGGCAAGTCGAAGGCCACGCTGAGGCCGGTGCCGCCGGCGGCGATCAGCTCCTTGTAGCGGGCGTTGGTTTCTTCGGGTGTGCCGAAGCCGGCGAACTGCCGCATCGTCCAGAGCTTGCCGCGGTATCCACTCGGGTGAATGCCTCTGACATACGGGTACTCGCCGGGATTGCCGATATCACGCGCGTAGTCGAGTCCGGCGATGTCGTCGGCGGCATACAGCCGGTCGACCGCGCGGCCGGAGATAGTAGTGAAGGGGCCGGTGCGTTCCGGGGCCTTGCTGAGCGCAGGTTCGAGCACCTCGTGCGTCCAACGCGCCTTGTCGCCAGTGGGACCCGTAACTCCAGTTGCCATCGCGTTCAGTATAGAGGATTGCACCTTGGGCGCCGGGCGCGAGGGCGCCATTCCAGGGCCCAGTTCATGAGCACACCGCGTCCCTATTATTCGGTTCAGACACCAATAGCGCATTGGTACGATTAGCAATTGACATCGACTGTCGCCGGCGCTATTTTTGATCGTTTATTTCAGGGCACGGGCTGCCGTCCTGGGGGACGGCGCAGCGAGGATCAGAGCGTATGGCCACCACACATGGAACCGTCTTCGGCGCGATGTTGCAGGAGTTCGAGGGAGCGGCGCGGATCCTGAATCTCGATCCGGGCATCTGGAAGATCCTCACCCATCCGAAGCGGCAGATCGTGGTCTCGTGCCCGATTCAGCGCGACAACGGCCAGATCGAAGTGTTCACCGGTTACCGCGTCCAGTACAACATCACGCTCGGCCCGGCCAAGGGTGGCATCCGCTACCACCCCGGGGTGACCCTCGATGAAGTCACCGCGCTGGCGGCCTGGATGACCTGGAAATGCGCGGTGGCGCAGGTGCCTTTCGGCGGCGGCAAGGGCGGCATCATCTGCGACCCGAGTACGATGTCGAAGCGCGAGATCGAGGCGCTCACCCGGCGCTACACCGCCGAGATCATCGACGCCATCGGCCCGGAGAAGGACGTGCCGGCGCCCGACGTGAACACCGACGCGCAGATCATGGCGTGGTTCATGGACACCTACTCGATGCACGTCGGCCACACCTCTACCGCCGTCGTCACCGGCAAGCCGGTGGAGATGGGCGGCTCACTCGGCCGGCGTGAAGCCACCGGGCGGGGCGTGATGATCGTGGCGCGCGAGTCGGCCAAGCACCTCGGCTTCGAGCTCAAGGGCTCGACCGTGGCCGTGCAGGGCTTCGGCAACGTCGGCTCGATCGGCGCCGAGCTGCTGCACGAGCAGGGCGCGAAGATCGTGGCCGCCACCGACTGGAAGGGCGGCGTCCACAACCCCAAGGGCCTCGACATGCCGGCGCTGCTCAAGTGGGCGGCCGAGCGCAAGACCGTGACCGGATTTCCCGGCTCCGAGCCGATCGACAACGCGCAGCTCTTCGCGCTCGACGTCGACATCCTGGTGCCGGCGGCCCTCGAGAACCAGATCACGGCCGACAACGCCGGCGCCATCAAGGCGCGCATGGTGATTGAAGGCGCCAACGGTCCGACCACCCCCGAGGCGCACCACGCGCTCCACCAGCGCGGCGTGTTCGTGGTGCCCGACATCCTGGCCAACGCTGGCGGCGTCACCACCTCGTACTTCGAGTGGGTGCAGGACCGCCACGGCTACTTCTGGACCGAGAAGGAAGTGAACGAACGCCTCGAGTTCAAGATGGTGCAGGCCTTCGACGCGGTGCTGGCCACGGCCAAGAAGCACAACGTGGACATGCGCACCGCCGCCTACATCGTGGCTATCAATCGGGTCGCCACGGTCACGCGCATGCGCGGCATGTACGCGTAGCCGCTAGCCGACCATCCTGAAGGGCACCAGTTCAATCGCGTCGGCGCCGTCCGGCCCTTTGGCCGTGATCTCGATCAGGAACTCGCCCGCGGGCAGGTTCGCAAGCGGCAGGTCGAGGGTGGCGGATTCCCCCGCGGCCGGCACCGGCACGGTGAGGTCGGCCATCTTATCCCCCTGCCGGTTCAGCAGCCGCGCCACGTAGGTGAGCGCACCCGCACCAGGTGACACCGCGTCGAGGCGGACGAGCAGGCGTTCGGTGCGGCGGAACTCGCGCGTGGCCGTGGGCGCCGCGGCCGCATCGGCCTTGAGAGCCTGGAACTCCCGCGGGGTGCGCGCCACGTAGACGCGCGGCGTGGCCAAGCGCGGCTTCGGCTCGGTGAAGTCGGGCACCTCGATGGTGCGGTCGTCGGTATCGAGCACGTCGTCGGCCGCTTGGCCTTCAATCGACAGGCGCAGACTCAGCTTTCCAGGCGGCACCGTAATCTCCACAGAGCCGCGGCGCGCCGCCGAGGTCGCATCCGCGGCCACGTCCGCCCCGACCTGCCCCTTGAAGTAGCTCTCCCCCGAGGCCGCCGCCGCGTTCAGCATCACCCGCCCGACGGCGGCGCGGCCGCTGCCCGGGGTCGGCGGCACGCCTTCCCACACCAGCGTCACCTTGGTCTTCCCCGCCTCGGCCGGAGCCGTGCCAACCCAGGTGCGCACGAAGCGAATGTCGCCCGCATTGGTGGCGATGGCGGCGAGCGACTTGGTGACCGCGGCCGGCGGGCCGGGCTTGGGCGGAGCGGTGGCCCGTGCGGTTTCGGTGGCGCTGAGCGCCCAGTAGCCGCGGCGCGCGCGCACCTGGACGCCAGGGCGGCGAATCCGCACCTTGATCGGGTGGAACTTGCCGTCGCTGCGCGACTGCGTGGAGTTGTAGCCGAGCAGGTAGTAGGCGCTCGAGTCGCGCACGATCTGCTGCATGCCCTTGGCCAGGTCGTTGCGGTTGATGATGGCGCGGCCGTCGGTTTCCTCGGCCAGCGTGCGCAGGGTGTTCTGGGTCTGGCGCAGCGCGTCCTGACTGGCGCCCTGCATCACGTTGTCCTGGATGTCGAACTCACCGCCCGAGAGCCCGCGCGGGTCGACGGCATAGATGGTGGTGTTCGAGCGGTTGGCCGAGTCGAACACGCGCTGCAGCTCGCGCAGCACGTCGAGCTCGGCGGCGAAACGCGCCCGGTCCTCGTTCAGGCTGTCGCCGGCCATCGGGTTGTTGCGGTTGGGATTGCCCAGCCCGGGCATGGTAGCCACGGCGCCACGCAGTTGCGGCGGCAGCATCGCCAGGTAGCCCTCACTGACCAGCACGATCGCCTTGCGGCCCTCGCGCAGGGCGCCGAGCTTCACCGACAGGCCCGTGAGCGCCGACAGCGACACCTGACGGCGCACCCGCTCCACGATCTCGGTCGGATAGTTGGCGTAGCGATCCTCGAGGGCGTTGCGCGGCGTGTAGTCGAACTTGCGACCCTGGAAGCGTTCGATGGCGTGCACCAGCTGTTCGTGATCGCGGGTCAGCACCACGCTGTCGAGTGGGCTGAGCGGATACATCACCGACACCAGGTCCTTGGGACCGAGCTGCGTCTGCACGAACTGAATCAGGCTCTTGCGCGCCGCCAGGCTGCTGCCGAGCCTGACATGGTAGTCGTCGAGGAAGAACACGAAGATGCGCGCGTCGTCGTTGGCCGCGGCGGCTTCCTCCTCGGCGCGGCTGTTGAGGCGCCCGAGGGTCTCGCCCGGGGCCGTGGTGTCGATCTTCACCAGCCGGAACGTCTCGATCGTCTGCTTGCTGTCGTCTTCGACGATCTCGAAGTCGTCCTGCTTGAGGTCAGTGACCGGATTGCCCTGTTTGTCGGTGGCGATCACGTCGACGCGCACGAAGTTGATGCCGGCGCGGAAAATCGGCTGCCCGGTGGCGGGGTCGGTGGCGGGTGCTTGACTCGCCGGGGCCGGCGGAGTGCCAGCCGGCGGCGCGGGCGTCTGCGGCGCCGGCGCCGGGACCTGTGTGGCGGCGGTCTGGCGAGGCACCGGCGCCACGGCCTGCAGCGCCACGGCGGCCAGACCTACGGCGGCAAGCGACGCGACGGCGAGACGAACCCTGGACGAGAACATGGGCGGCACACCTTAGGAGGCAGCTGGCTGGGGCGCTGGCCCGATGATAACATCGACGGTCGGGGCCGCTCAGGTCCTAGATTCATGCACACGCGCCTGTTCGCGCGTCTTGAGGTGCCCGTGACCGACCCGACGACTGCCCCGCCCGCGCTGACCCGCCTCTCCGACGAAGAACGCCTGTTTGCCGACAGCGTCTATGAGTTCGCCCAGCGCGAGGTGCAGCCGCTGGTTCGCGAGATGGACGAACACGGGGTCATGAACAAGGCCCTGCTGCCCAAGCTGTTCGAACTCGGCATCATGGGCATCGAGATCGCCGAGGAGTATGGCGGCGCCGGCGGCACGCTGTTCCACTCCGTGCTGGCCGTCGAAGCGCTGTCGCGCGTCGACCCGGCCGTCGCGGTACTCGTCGACGTGCAGAACACACTGGTGGTCAACGCCATCGCGCGCTTCGGTCACGCCGAGCTGCAGAAGCGCTACCTGACCAAGCTGGCCACCAGCGCCATCGGTGCCTTCGGGCTGTCTGAAGCCGGCGCTGGCTCCGACGCCTTCGCGCTCACCACCCGCGCCGTCGAGGACGGCGACGCCTACCTGCTCACCGGCCGCAAGCTGTGGATCACCAACGCCAACGAAGCCGACGTCTTCATCGTGCTCGCCACCGTGAACGCGGCCGCCGGCTACAAGGGGATCACCGCGTTCATGGTCGAGCGCGGCATGCCCGGCTTCACGGTGGGCAAGAAGGAAGACAAGCTCGGCATCCGCG
>JBDTWC010000063.1:0-8591 GCA_040006875.1 Acidobacteriota bacterium
GCAACCAGGTCCACGGTCACGCGATAGCCCGGCGTGGCTTCGCTCCGGGCCACGAGCGCTTCGAGCACGCCGTCCTCGATCCGGCCGGCGAGCAGGCCATTGGCGACGGCGTTGCTCGCGAAGATGTCAGCAAACGACGGCGCCAGCACCACCCGGAACCCGTAGTCGTGCAGCGCCCACACCGCGTGCTCGCGCGATGAGCCGCAGCCGAAGTTGGCGCCGGCCAGCAGCACCGACGCCCCGGCATAGCGCGGCATGTTCAAGGGGAAGTCGGGTCGGGGCTGCCCCTGGCCATCGGCGCGCCAGTCGTAGAAGAGGGCGTCGTCGAAGCCGGTGCGCCCGAGCCGCTTCAGGAATTGCTTCGGGATGATCTGATCGGTATCGACGTCGCGACGGGGCAGTGGGGCCACGAGGCCGGTGTGCGTGGAGAAGGGCTGCATTCAAGGCCTCAGCGGTAGTGCCAGTCGCGGATGTCGGAGAAGTGGCCGAGGATGGCCGCCGCCGCCGCCATCGCCGGGCTGACCAGATGGGTACGGCCGCCGCGCCCCTGCCGGCCCTCGAAATTGCGGTTGCTGGTCGAGGCGCAGCGTTGGCCGGGCTCGAGCACGTCGTCGTTCATGCCCAGGCACATCGAGCAGCCAGGCTCACGCCACTCGAAGCCCGCGGCCATCAGCACATCGTGCAGGCCTTCGGCTTCGGCGGCCCGCTTCACCGGTTGTGAGCCGGGCACGACCAGCGCGCGGACCGACGGCGCCACGTGGTGGCCCTTGGCCACCCGTGCCGCTTCGCGCAGATCCTCGATGCGCGCGTTGGTGCACGAGCCGATGAACACGCGATCGACGGCGATGGTGTCGATGGCCGTACCCGCGGCGAGGCCCATGTAGGCGAGCGCCTGCTCGTAGCTGGCGCGCGCCGCCGCCGAGGTCTGCGCCGCCGGGTCGGGCACGAGCGCGGTGATTGGCGCCACCATGTCGGGCCGCGTGCCCCAGGTCACAAGCGGCACGACGGTGGCGGCGTCGATGGCGATGTCGCGATCGAAGACCGCGTCAGGGTCGGAGGCGCAGGCGCGCCAGCGCGCCACCGCTGCGGTCCACGCCTCGCCCTGGGGCGCGTGCCGGCGGCCCTCCAGGTAGCGGATGGTGGTGTCGTCGACCGCCACCAGGCTCGAGCGCGCGCCGGCTTCGATGCTCATGTTGCAGAGCGTCATCCGCTCTTCCATCGAGAGCGCGCGCACGGCCTCGCCCGTGAACTCGATGGTGTGGCCGGTGCCGCCGGCACAGGTGATCTCGCCGATCACGGCCAGCGCGAGATCCTTCGCGGTCACGCCCGGAGCCCGCGTGCCGGTGAGGCGCACGCGCATGGTCTTCGGCCGCGACAGGGCCAGGCACTGCGTGGCCAGCACGTGCTCCACCTCGGAAGTGCCGATGCCGAACGCGAGGGCGCCGAACGCGCCGTGCGTGGTGGTGTGGCTGTCGCCGCACACGATCGTCATGCCCGGCTGGGTCAGGCCCAGCTCCGGCCCGATGACGTGCACGATCCCTTGCGACGGCGAGTCGAGGTCGTGCAGGGTGATCCCGTGTGTGGCGCAGTTGGTCGTGAGCGCATCGAGCATCGCCGCCGCCAGGGCGTCGCGCAGCGGCACGCCCCGCGGACCGGTGGAGATGTTGTGGTCGAGGGTGCCCACGGTGAGCTCGGGCCGGCGCACGCGGCGCCCGGCCACGCGCAAGCCTTCGAACGCTTGCGGCGTCGTGACCTCGTGAATCAAGTGGAGGTCGATGTAGATCAGATCGCGGCCGCCGTCGAGCGGGGTGACGACGTGCGCGTCCCACAGCTTGTCGACCAGCGTGCGCGGAGCGCTAGACGCCATGGTAGGACCAGTGGCGCTCGAGGGCATCGACCACGGCGCGCTCCACGGCAGCGCCGATCTCAGTCGTGCTGGCCGGCGTCTCGCCTGGCCGCGCCAGATCGGCCGGACGGAGACCGTTTGCGAGCACTTCGTTGGTCGCTGCCTCGATGGCGTCGGCCTCGCGCGGCATGTGGACCGTGTGCTTGAGCAGCAGCGCGATGCATCCGATGGCGCCGATCGGGTTGGCGATGTCCTGGCCGGCAATGTCGGGGGCCGAGCCGTGCACTGGTTCGTAGAGCGCGACCTTGCCGCCGATGGTCGCGGACGGAAGCAGGCCGAGCGATCCCGAGATGATCGCGGCTTCATCGCTCAGGATGTCGCCAAACAGATTGTCGGTGAGCACGACGTCGAACTCGGTCGGCGCTGTGGCAAGGCGCATCGCGAACGAGTCCACGTACATGTGCTTCAGCGTGACGTCGGCGTAGTCGAGGGCGACGCGGGTAACCGTCTCGCGCCACAGCCGTGAGACCTCGAGCACGTTGGCCTTGTCGACCGAGGTCACGAGGTGGCGGCGTTGCCGCGCCTGTTGGAACGCGATGTGGGCCAGGCGCTCCACTTCGGCCACGCTGTAGCGCAGGGTGTTGAAGGCGGCGCTGCCATCGGCCTCTCGGCCTCGCGGTTCGCCGAAATACAAGCCGCCGAGCAACTCGCGCACGACCAGCACGTTGGCGCCGCGCACGCGCTCGGCTCTGAGCGGCGAGACGTCGAGCACCGGCTCGAAGGCCACGGCCGGGCGCAGGTTCGCGAAGCCGCCGAGGGCGGTGCGCAACTGCAGCAGGCCGGCCTCGGGGCGGAGGTGCAGCGGCTGCCCGTCGAACGCCGGATCGCCGACGGCGCCCAGGAACACGGCATCCGCAGCCAGGCAGGCCGCCAGCGTTTCGTCGGGCAAGGGCACGCCGCTGGCACGAAGGGCCGCGGCGCCAATGGGGTGCTCGGTGATGTCGACCTTCAGGCCGGTGACGGCAGCCACGGCCTGGAGCACGCGCATCGCTTGCCGCGTGACCTCCGGGCCGATGCCATCACCAGCGAGGGTGACGAGTCGCAGTTTCATCGTTGGTGGTCTGCATGGGAATGCCGACGGCTTCGAAGGAAGCCGCGGCTGGAGCGGTGTCGAGGTCTCGCACCAGAAGGGTCAACTCGGCGTCGTCGATGACCTTGGCGTAGTCGGTGGCCTCGAGCATTCGAGTGTAGAGCTTACGCAAGTCTTCGACCCGAAGTCGATGGCCGAGGTCGCGGCACCGCGCGTCGAGCCCGCGCAGACCGGAGTGCCGGCCGAGCACCAGCCGGGTCGCCGGCGCGCCCACCGACTCAGGCCGCATGATCTCGTAGGTGAGCGGGTTCTTGATCATCCCGTCCTGGTGGATACCGGCTTCGTGCGCGAAGGCATTGTCGCCGACGATCGCCTTGTTGGGCTGCACCGGTACCGAGACGATGGCGCTCAACGCCCGGCTGGTCGGGAACAGCTCCTCGGTGACGATGCGGGTGCGGCAGCCGAGCGCGTCGCCGCGCACTTCGATCGCCATGACGATCTCTTCGAGGGCCGCATTGCCGGCCCGTTCGCCGATGCCGTTGACCGTGCATTCGACCTGACGGGCGCCGGCCTGCACGGCGGCCAGCGAGTTGGCCACGGCCATGCCGAGATCGTTGTGGCAATGCGCCGACAGCACGATGTCGCGGCCGATCCGCTGGCTCACGGTGGTGAACATCCGCGTGATGTCGTGGGGCAGGGCGAAGCCGACGGTGTCGGGCAGGTTCACGGTCGTGGCGCCGGCCTCGACCACCGCGGCGGCGACGTCGCACAGGAAGTCGAGGTCGCTGCGCGTGGCATCTTCGGCCGAGAACTCGACCTCGGCACACACCGCGCGCGCCTGACGCACCGCGGTCACGGCCCGGGCGACACACTCGTCGCGCGTGATGCGCAGCTTCGCCGACAGGTGCAGGTCGGAGGTGGCGAGGACCACGTGGATGCGCGGCCGCACGGCCAGGCGCACCGCGTCCCAGGCCGCTGCCACGTCATCGGGTGTGGCCCGGGCGAGGGCAGCCACCGACGAGTGGCGGATGGCGCGCGCCACGGCCGCGGTGCCTTCGAAGTCGGCGGCCGACGCGATCGGGAAGCCGGCTTCGATCACGTCCACGCCCATCCGTTCGAGCTGGCCGGCGAGCCGCACCTTGTCGGCCGGGCTCATGCTGAAGCCCGGCGCTTGCTCGCCGTCGCGCAGCGTGGTGTCGAAGATGGTGACGTGTGGCCGCAGGTCCTTGCCCATGCCTTCATCGAACTCGAATTGGTTCAATAAGTCAAGATATTGAAAACTACAATAGTCATAAGGTTGACTCGCGTATTGTGGCGATTCGACACGGCTCATAGAATCGTTGATTATGGATATCCACCAACTCGAGACGTTTCTGGCGGTCGTCGAAGAGGGCAGTTTTTCGGGCGCCGCCAAGGCGCTTGGCCGCACCCAGCCGGCCATCAGCCAGGTGGTCGGCCGGCTCGAGGACGAACTCGGTCAGCGGCTCTTCGAGCGCCCGGCACGGCGCGGCGGCCTCACCGATGCAGGCAAGGCCCTGGTCGAGTATGCGCAACGACTGATCACGGTGCGCCATCAGGCGCGGGTGGCGCTGGAGGACGTGCGGGCCCTGCGCGCGGGCCGACTGGCGATCGCCGCAAACGAGCTCACCTGTCTTTATCTGCTGCCGCTGCTCGACCAGTTCCGCCGCCTCTATCCGGGCGTGAACGTCACGGTGCAGCGGTCGCTCGCCAGCCGCGTGCCGGCGACGGTGCTCGATCTCGGCGTGGACCTCGGCGTCGTCACCTACCAGCCGCTCGAACACGGCCTGAAGTCGGTCGTGGTCTATCGCGATGAGCTGGTTTTCGTGGTGCCGGCCAATCATCCCCTGGCCCGCCGCACCGAGGTCAGCATCTCGATGCTCGGCAGCGAGTCGTTCGTGGCGCACCACGTAGCCTCGCCCTATCGCGGCCTGGTGCTCGACGCCTTCCGCAAGCATCGCGTCACCCTGCACATGCCGGTGGAGATGCCGACCATCGACGCCATCAAGCGCTTCGTGGCCATGGGGCACGGTGTGGCGCTGCTGCCGGGCATCAGCGTGGAAGCGGAGCTACGCCGCGGTGAACTCGTGCGTGTGCCCGTGCCCGAACTGGCCCTCGAGCGCCGGCTCCGCCTGGTGATGCGTCGCCAGGGCGAGGCCTCGCACGCGGTCAAGGCCTTCCTCGCCGTGGTGGAGCATCAGGCGGTGACGGCGAAGGGACTGTTCGAATTCACGTTGGACGCCGCGCCGGTGCCATCACACCCGGCCGTGGCGTCGAAGGCAGAGGAGTAGCCCTTCCGCGCGTGACGCGCGCGGCGCCGCCCAGAGTTACTGTCCGGAGCCCGGCGCCGGGAACATCGGCGGGGCGTTGGCCGGCATCGGGCCCATGATCTGCGTCAGCACGTCCTGCTTGATGCCGATCTTCAGCCCGGTCTTGGCCTTGGCCATGTAGGCGCTGAAGAAGCGATCGCGCCGCTGGTTGGCCAGCTCTTCGCGCAGCACGTCGCGTCCCTCGGCAATCTCCGCATCGGTCACGTCGGCGCGCTCGGCGACGCGCGCGATCACGCTGCCGTTGGCGGTGGTGACGGCGGCGGTGACGCCGCCGACCGGCAGCGCGAACACGGCCTTCTCGACTTCGGCGTTGGCGCCGAGGTCGGGCAGGGCCGCACCACGGGCGATGAGCTCGCTCGGTTTGCTGGTCAGCCCGGCCTTCTTCACCGCGGCGGCGAAGTCGGTAGCCGCCTTGAGGTCGGCCGCGATGGCACCGGCACGCGACTTGAGCAGCTCGGCGGCCTTGTCGCGGGTCGCGTCTTCGCGCACCCGTTCGATCACTTCGGCCATCGGCGGCAGGTAGGAGTCCTGCTTGCCGGCGGGCGTGGCGAAGACCCAGCCGCGCGACACGCGCATCGCGGGCGTCACTTCGCCGTCCTTCATGGTGAAGACACGGGTGGCGATTTCCGGCGCGGCGCCCAGATCGCCAATCGGCTGATCGCGCAGGAAAAACGGCGATTCCACCACGGTGAGGCCGCGTTCCTTGGCCACCTTGTCGAGATCCGCGCCCGTCTTGATTGACGCTTCCATCGCCTTGGCCTGCTGTTCCGCCACTTGCTGCGCCTTCTGCCACTTCAGCTGATCGACGATTTCGGGCTTGACCTCTGCGAGCGGCTTACTGGTCTCGGGCTGGTTGTCGATCACCTTGATGATGTGGAAGCCGAACGGCGTCTTCACCAGGTTGCTGATCTCGCCGTTCTTGAGCGCCAAGGCGGCCTGCTCGAACTCGGCGACCATCTGGCCCTTGCCGAAGTAGTTCAGATCGCCGCCGTTGACGGCCGAGCCCTCGTCTTCGGAGTTGGCCTTGGCCAGGGCCGCGAAGTCGGCGCCGGGCGCCTTGGCCTGGGCGAGCAGCGCTTCGGCCTTGGCCTTGACCGCCGCTTCGTCCTTGCCGTCGGTCTTGAGCAGGATGTGGCTGGCGCGGACGCGGCCTTCGGTCGTGTACTGCGCCTTGTTCTGGTTGTAGAACGCCTCGACTTCGGCGTCGGACACCGGCACCGTCTCCCGCACCTTCTCGACCTCGAGCAGGGCGTACTTCACTTTGCGCTTCTCGCCGATGCGGTAGCTTTCCTTGTTGCCATCGAAGCGCGCGGTCAGGTCGGCCGGCGTCACCGTGACCTTGTCCTTGAAGTTGTCGGCGGTGAGGATGACCAGATCGAGCTTCACCTTTTCGTTGCGGTGCCGGAACTCCTGGGCCACGTCGGCGTCGGTGACCGACATCCACCCGGTGACCGAGGTGCGGAGCTTTTCGGCCAGGATGGCGCGGCGCAGCTGTTCCTCGAACTCCTTGGTGGAGAGCGGGGGATTCTGGCTCGAGAGGAGCTGGCGGTAGCGCGTCTCGCCGATGAAGGTGCCGTTCTCCATGAACGCTGGCAGCGACAGGATGCGCTGTCGCACTTCGACGTCGCTCACCGTGAAGTTCTGCTTGCGCGCTTCGGCCACCATCGCCTGCTCGTCGACCAGGGCCTGCAGGATCTGCTGGTCGATGCCGAGCTGGCGCAGCATCTGCTCGCTGATCTGGCCACCGTAAGCGTTGCGATACTGCTGCATCTGCGCACTGTAACGCCGTTGGAACTGCGCCACGGTGACGGTTTCACCCGCCACGTCCGCCAGCACCTCTTCGCCCGCAACCGTGGCCGACACGCCGCTGTTCCTCGGTACGAAGAACAGGCCGAAGGCCAGAATGAGAGGGGCCAGACTCCACTTGAGCCAGGTCTGGTGGCGGCGCATCCGATCGAGCATGGTCATTGGTGTGAGATCCTTGAACCCCTCATCCTAACAAGGTTGCTCGACTATTCCCAAGCACCACCGGCGCGGCGGCCACGAGCGCAGGCGACGGCCTGTGCAACCGGCGCCGCGTTGGAGCAGACCCGTGGTATAGTCGCGTCCTCATAGAATCGCCGGAACGGGCCAGTATTTGCCCCTGACTCCCCCAGTCTCGGCTGAAGCCAATGCCACCTTCAGCGGCTGCCCGCCCCGACCTCGCCACTCGACTCCGTCACGCCCAGCGTTCCTTGCGGGCGCGGTTGACCCGGCCCGATGTCCAACTCGCGCTCATGCGCTCGGCTCACGAGACCCTCGACCCCGAGGAGATCGGCGAACTCGTGGCCACGAGCGCCGCGCAGTGGCTCAACGCCACCTCGCTTGCCGTCTATGCCGTCGACATTGACGGCCAGGTCGGACTCATGGCGTCGCGCGGCATGACGGCCACTTTGTCGGCGCCGGCCGCCAGTGTGAGCCGGTGGGTGTTGTCGCATGGCCGCGAGTTCACCAGTCCCGACCTGCGTCACGACTTGCGCGTGCGCGGCACGGCCGGGGCCGTGTTCGCGGTCCCGCTGCGCTGTCGTGGCCGCGTCGTCGCCGCGCTCGTCGTCATCGACCGCGCGATGTCGAAGACCGAGCCACGCTTGTCTACCGGGGCCGCCGACGCTCTCGCCGATGCGCTCGAGGGGCCGGCACTGGCGCTCGACAACGCGCTCGCCATCCGCCGTGCCGAAGCGCTCTCGGTCACCGACGACCTCACGCAGCTCTACAACTCGCGCTATTTGAACCAGGTGCTGCGCCGCGAGTCGAAGCGCGCGTCGCGCAGTGGCCGGTCGCTGTCGCTGCTCTTCATCGACCTCGACGGCTTCAAGCGCGTCAACGACTCCTACGGCCATCTGGCCGGCAGCCGCGCGCTGGTCGAAGCGGCTGGCGTGATTCGCGGTTCGGCCCGCGAAACCGACGTCGTGGCGCGGTTCGGGGGCGACGAGTTCGCGATCGTGTTGCCGGAGACCGGATCGGAAGGCGCCCTGGGTGTCGCCGACCGCGTGCGCGATCGCGTTCGCGACTTCGTGTTCCTGGCTGGTGACGGCCTCGAAGTGCGCCTCACGGTGTCGGTGGGCGTTGCGACGCTGCCCGATGCCGCCAGTTCGGCCGAAGAGCTCGTGCGCGCGGCCGATGTCGCCATGTATCGCGTCAAGGAATCGGGGAAGGACGGCGTCGCCGTCGCCAACCCCTAGTCAGGAGTCGTCCCAGTGGGACTTGGGTCGCTGTTCTCTGCCTTCTCCACCGACCTCGCCATCGACCTCGGCACGGCCAACACCTG
>JBDTWC010000064.1:0-8554 GCA_040006875.1 Acidobacteriota bacterium
CTCGAGCGCATAGGCGTCGGGCTCGTTCATCTCGTAGCTGATGTCGGCGTCGCGTACCCAGGTGCGGTCGTCGTTCAGTCGCGGCTGCCACTCGCGCGTCGGCACTTGCTTGATACAAACCGCTATCTTCATACCGTGTCAGTGCACTTTCCCGCACCGGCCAGTGGCCGCTGCATTTCGCGTCTGGCCGCGTTCCGGCCGGCCCCGGATCACGCCTCGTAGCGGCGCAGGACCAACGCGGCATTGGTGCCGCCGAAACCGAACGAATTCGAGAGCACGTAACCGATGGCCATCGGCCGCTTCACGTTGGGCACGTAGTCGAGGTCGCAGGCCTCGTCGGGCGCGTCGAGATTGATGGTCGGCGGGGCCACCTGGTGGTAGACGGCCAGGGCCGAGATGCCGGCTTCGATGCCGCCGGCCGCGCCCAGGGTGTGCCCGGTCATCGACTTGGTCGACGACACCGCCACCCGCGCGGCGTGCTCGCCCAGCGCGCGCTTGATGGCCAGCGTCTCGAGGCGGTCGTTGAATGGCGTGGAGGTGCCGTGCGCGTTGACGTAATCGATCTGATCCGGCGTGATGCCAGCCTTGCGCAGCGCCCGGACCATGGCCCGCACGGCGCCGTCGCCGTCTTCCGATGGCGCGGTGATGTGGTACGCGTCGCCGGACATGCCGTAGCCGACCACTTCGGCGTAGATGCGCGCCCCGCGCCGGGTCGCGTGCTCGAGTTCTTCGAGGATCAGCACCCCCGCGCCTTCGCCGATGACGAAGCCGTCGCGGTCCCGGTCGAAGGGCCGGCTGGCGCGGGTGGGATCGTCGTTGCGCGTCGAGAGCGCGCGCAGCGACGCGAAGCCACCGACGCTCATCGGGGTGATCGCCGCCTCCGACCCACCGGCGATCATCACATCGGCATCGCCGCGCTTGATGATCTCGAACGAGTCGCCCACGGCGTGCGCCGAAGCCGAGCAGGCAGTACAGGTGGCCAGGTTCGGGCCCTTCGCGCCGAAGCGGATCGAGACCTGGCCCGAGGCCAGGTTGATGATCGACGACGGAATGAAGAACGGCGAGATCTTCCGCGGTCCGCCCGCAAGCAGTTCGCTGTGCTCGCGCTCGATGGTGGCGAAGCCGCCGATGCCCGACCCGATGCACACGCCCACTTCGGGCGCGATCTCGGGCGTGATGACCAGTCCCGAGTCCTCGACCGCGAAGTGCGAAGCCGCGACGGCGTACTGAATGAAGACGTCCATCTTCTTGACGTCCTTCTTCTCGACAAACGCCGTGGCCTCGAAGCCCTTCACTTCCGCGGCGAACCGCGTCGAAAAAGCTTCGGCGTCGAACTTCGTGATTGGCCCCACGCCGGACTGGCCCGCGAGGAGCCCGTCCCACGTCGCCTGCGTTCCAACTCCCAGGGACGTCACCAGCCCGATGCCGGTGACGACTACTCGCCTGCTCAAGCTGCCTCCTGCGGCTATTTCTTGCCCTTGGCGTTCTTCTCGATGTACTCGACGGCGTCCTTGACGCGCGTGATCTTCTCGGCGTCTTCGTCGGGAATCTCGATTTCGAACTCTTCTTCGAATGCCATCACGAGTTCGACGGTGTCGAGCGAGTCTGCCCCGAGGTCCTCGACAAACGATGCGTCCGACGTCACTTCTTCCTCGTCCACACCGAGTTGCTCGACGATGATGCTCTTCACCTTGTCCGCTACGGCCATCTGGCCCTCCTACGTGTACATCCCGCCGTTGACTGCGAGAACCTGCCCTGTAATATACGACGCCTCGTCGGATGCGAGGAAACAGACCGCCGACGCGATGTCGGCGGGCGTGCCCAGGCGTCCGAGCGGAATCTGCGCCGTCCACTGCTCCTGCGCGCCCTCCGCGAGGGCTTTGGTCATGTCCGTCTCGACGAAGCCCGGCGCCACGGCGTTGACCGTGACGTTGCGCGAGCCCACTTCGCGGGCCAGCGACTTGCAGAACCCGATCAGACCGGCTTTCGACGCCGCGTAGTTGGCCTGACCGGCGTTGCCCATCTGCCCGACGACCGAGCTGATGGCGATGATGCGGCCGCCGCGCTGCTTGACCATCGGCTTGAGTGCCGCCTGGCACAGCGTGAAGGCGGCCGTGAGATTGGTGGCGATCACCTCGTCCCAGTCGGCGCGCTTCATGCGCAGCATGAGCTGGTCGCGGGTGACGCCGGCGTTGCTGACCAGGATGTCGAGGCGGCCGTGGGCCGCGACCACGCCGGCGACGGCCGCAACCACGGCCGCGCTGTCGGTGACGTCGAGCGACAGGGATACGGCCCGGCCGCCCGCGGCGGCGATCTCGTCGACCACGGCCTGCGCGTTGCTACCGCGGGCCGCGGCCGCTACCAGAGCGCCCTCGGCGGCGAGCTGCAACGCAATGGCACGGCCGATGCCGCGCGACGCGCCCGTGACCAGGGCCACTCGCCCTTCGAAACGTTTCATGATGGGTCGCTCGTCTGCGCGGTGCCGGCGGCGAAGAGGGCCGCGATGGCCGCCAAGCCTGCCGGCTGGTCCAGATTGAGGATCGTCGCCTCGCGCGCGACCTTCTTGATGAGTCCGCTCAACACCGTGCCCGGACCCACCTCAACATATGCGGTGACTCCGTCGGATGCAAGGCGCCTCACGGTCGCCTCCCAGCGCACGGGCGCAGACACCTGCTGGATCAGCGCGTCAATGGCAGAGCGCGCGTCGCGTTTCAGCTCGGCGTCGACGTTGGCCACGACCGGAATGCCCGGGTCGTACGCCCGCACGGCGCGCAACTCGGGCGCGAGTCGGGCTTGGGCCGGAGCCATCAGCGCGCAGTGGAACGGCGCGCTCACCTGCAGCGGGATCACGCGCTTGGCGCCGCGCGCCTTGGCGCGTTCGCCAGCGCGCGCCACCGCCGCAGCGGAGCCCGCGATCACCACTTGCCCGGGCGCGTTCAGGTTGGCGGGGCTGACCACGTCGCCTTCGGCGCCCTCGACGCAGGCCGCGCGCACGCCCTCTTCATCGAGGCCGAGAATGGCGGCCATGGCGCCGTGACCAACCGACACCGCTTCCTGCATGTACTGTCCGCGATGGTGCACGAGACGCACGGCGTCGGCGAAGGCGATGGTGCCGGCGGCGACGTGCGCTGAGTACTCGCCGAGGCTGTGGCCGGCCATCACATCGGGCCGGAAGCCACGCGCGTCGAGTACGCGCCAGGCTGCCACACTCACGGTGAGAATGGCCGGCTGCGTGTTCTCGGTGAGCGTGAGGCGATCGGCCGGTCCTGCAAAGATCACGTCGCTCAGCGACCAGCCGAGCGCCGCGTCAGCCTCCGCGAAGGTGGCGCGAGCTTCGGGATAGGCCTCGGCCAGGGCCCGGCCCATGCCGACCGATTGCGATCCCTGCCCCGGAAACACGAACGCCTTCATCTCAACTCTCCATCGCCCGCGCCACCCGCGCTGCCACCTGGTCCACGACCCCGTCGGCGGCGAAACGCGACGCCGCCACGACCGCATTGCGGATCGCCTTCGACGACGAGCGCCCGTGACAGACCAGCATCAGGCCCGACACGCCGAGCAGCGGCGCCCCACCGTACTCCGAGTAGTCGACCCGCTTGCGGAAACGCCGGAACGCCCGTCTCGAGAGCAGGTAGCCAACCTGGCTCGAGAACGTGCTCGACAGCTCCGCGCCCAACAACTCCTCCACCGTCTCGACCAGGCCTTCGCACAGCTTGAGCGCCACGTTCCCGGTGAAGCCGTCGCACACGATCACGTCGGCCAGACCCGAGAACGCGTCGCGCCCTTCGACGTTGCCGACAAAGCGCAGTGGCGCCGCCTTCAGCAGTTGATAGGCCTCGCGCGTGAGCTCATTGCCCTTGCCTTCTTCTTCGCCGATCGAGAGCAGCCCGACCCGCGGTTCGTCGACCCCGAGCAGCACGCTGGCATAGACCGCACCCATGATGCCGAACTGCAGCAGATGGGAGGCCCGACACTCCACCGTCGCGCCGGCGTCGAGCAGCACGGCCATGCCCGAGCGGGTGGGAATGGCCGGCGCCAGGGCCGGACGGTCGACGTGCGGGAGCATGCCGAAGGCGCCATGCGCCGACACCACCGCCGCACCCGTGTGACCGGCCGTGACCACGCCGCAGGCCTCGCCTCGCGCCACCAGCTCGGTTGCCACGCGCACCGACGCCCGCGGCTTGCGCCGCAGGGCCTGCGCCGGCGAGTCGCTCATGGCGATGACGTCGGGCGCGTCGACCACTGCGAGATCGAGCGTATGGCGATCGGGGTGACGGATCAGCTCGCCGTTGATGACCTCGCGCCGGCCCACCAGCGTGACGGCCACGCCCGAAAACCTGGCCGCCGCCAACGCGCCGTCGATGACCTTCGCGGGCGCATGATCACCGCCCATCGCGTCGACGGCGATGCGGGTCGACCCGGGCGTCAGCGGGCTACTCCTCGTCGACCGCGCGCACCTGCCGCTCGTTGTAGAAGCCGCAGTAGAGGCAGACGCGGTGAGGCGCCTTGGGCTCCGCGCACTGCGGACAGGCGCCCGACGTGGCCGCCGTCAGGGTGTCGTGGGTGCGGCGCTTGCGGCCGCGGGTCTTGGAGTGTCGGCGTTTGGGATTAGGCATCGTCGTTCGTCCGCGGAGAGACGAGCGCCTGGAGTGCGGCTAGGCGCGGATCCAGCCATTGCGGGTTGCACTGGCAGCGCTCGGTGTTGAAGTTGGTGCCGCACGTCGCGCACAAGCCCTGGCAGTCGGGCCGGCAGAGCGGCTTCATTGGAATCGCGAGGTAACACTGCTCGCGCACCATCTGTGCAAGATCGATCTGGTCGTCGCTGTAGAAGGTCGTCGAAGGGTCGGAATCGGGATCTTCGTCGCGGTCGCCGGCCAACGCCTGCGGCAGATAGCGCAGGTCGAACGGCGACTGCACCGCCACGGCATAGGGCTCGAGGCAGCGGCTGCAGGTGAGTTCGAGGCGGGTCGTGAGCGAGCCTGCGAGGCGTACTTTCGCCTCGTCCTTGTGGATCGTCATGACCAGGTGTGCCGGTTCGATCACCCGGTAGTCGTCCTCGACGGGAAACGACTCGGGCGGATACGTCCGGTCGAACGGGGTCTCCGCGTTGCGGATCTGCTTCAGATCGAGCTGCATGACGTGGTCATTCCGTCGCGTATTTTCTCGATGCGACGACCAGCCAGTATATCACGCGAGCACAGGCAGCCTTCGCCTGAGGTTCGCTCGACTGGCGAGGTGGGCCGAACTCAGCGTTCGTGGCTGAACCGCTCCGACACCGGCCACGGGCCCACCCACGGCTTCGGAATCACCAATTGCTCGAACAGGCCGACCGCGTAGCGGTCGGTCATCCCGGCGATGAAGTCCTGGGTGGCCACGTCGAGGCCCTCGGCGGCCACGGTTCGGACATCGAGGAACTCGTCAGGCGCCCGCTGCACGCGCGCCCACAGGCCCCCGAGAATGCCTTCGGCCTTGCTGAACTCGGCCGTGGCCGACGGGTTCTCGTAGACCTGCGTGAACAGGAAATCGCGTAGTTCCAGGGTCGTCTCGAGCACCTCGTCGCTCATCCGGATCTCGCTCCCGCCGCCGGCCAGCGTCTCCCGCACGACGTCCGACACCATCCGCCCGATGCGCTCCGACGCCGACCCGCCGAGCACCTTCTGCCCGCGCTCCGGCAGGGCCCGTTCCTCGAGGATGCCGGCCCGCACCGCGTCGTCGATGTCGTGGTTCACGTAGGCGACGATGTCGGCTACCCGCGCCACCTGGCCTTCCAGGGTCGAAGCGCGATGCTCGGGCGCCGCGCCCACCGGCAGGCCGTGCTTGCCCTTCGAGTGCCGGGCGATGCCGTCGCGCACTTCCCAGGTGAGATTGAGGCCCTGACGATCGTGCTCGAGCACATCGACGATGCGCAGGCTCTGCTCGTAGTGATTGAAGCCCGTGGGGCTGAGCGCCTGCAGCACCCGCTCGCCGGCATGGCCGAACGGCGTGTGCCCCAGATCGTGACCGAGGGCGATCGCCTCGGTGAGCTCCTCGTTGAGGCGCAGCACCTTGGCGATGGTGCGCGCGATCTGCGACACTTCGAGTGTGTGCGTGAGCCGGGTGCGGTAGTGATCGCCGGCCGGCGAGAAGAACACCTGCGTCTTGTGCTTCAGCCGCCGGAACGCCTTGGTATGGATGATGCGGTCGCGGTCGCGCTGGAACGCCGGCCGGATCGGATCCTCGGCCTCGGGACGCAGCCGGCCGCGCGTGTCGCGGCTGCGCGCCGCCTGCGGTGCCAGCCCGTCGTGCTCGCGCTGCTCGAGCTCTTCACGGATGGTCATGCGCGCAATCCCGACGATGAAGACATGCCGTCATCGTAGCAGCCCTCGCCGCCTTCAGCCCAGGGTCGTCAGGAAGCTCTCGCCGTGCGGCATCGGCGGCACGGCGAAGAACGCCGCCACCGACTGGCCCAGATCGGCGAACGAGGCGCGGGTGCCGAGGGACCGGCCGTGCTGCTGCCGGCCGGTCAGCGCGAGCACTGGCACGTATTCACGGGAATGGTCGGTGCTCGGCGTCGTGGGGTCGTTGCCGTGATCGGCGGTGACGACCAGGAGGTCGTCGGGGTGAAGACGCCGCAGCACCTCGGGCAGGCGGGCGTCGAAGCGCTCCAGATTCGCGGCGAAGCCCGCGACGTCGTTGCGGTGGCCATACAGGGCGTCGAAGTCGACCAGGTTGACGAAGACAAACCCCGGGGTGCCGGCATCGAGCACCGTGCACAGCTCCGTCATGCCCTGGTCGTCGCTCGCCGTCGCGATCGAGGTCGTCACCCCGCGTCCGGCGAACAGGTCGCTGATCTTGCCGATCGCGGTCACCGGCACGCCGGCGGCATGCAGACGATCGAGCACGGTCTCCGCCGTCGGCGGCATCGCGTAGTCGTGACGATGGGCGGTTCGCGAGAACGCGCCGGGCCGGCCCACGAACGGCCGCGCGATCACGCGCCCCATGCCCAGTCCCTCGACCGCGAGCTCGTAGGCGACGCGGCACCACTCGTAGAGCTGCGGCACGGGCACCACCTCTTCGTGGGCGGCAATCTGGAACACGCTGTCGGCCGAGGTGTAGACGATCGGGAGGCCGGTGCGGCAATGCTCGGAGCCGAACTCCTCGATCACCACCGTACCCGACGCCACCACGTTGCCGAGCACCGGGCGGCCGATGCGCGCTTCAAACGCGGCGATCAGGTGCGCAGGAAAGCCTCGAGGAAACGTCGGGAACGCGCGCTCGAGCACCACGCCCATCAGCTCCCAGTGTCCGGTGACCGAGTCCTTCCCCGCCGACCGTTCCGCCATTCGGCCCCAACACGCACGCGGATTCGGCGGCACCGGCACCCCGGCCAGAGACAGCGCCGCCCCCAGGCCGAGCGAGGCCAGCGTGGGAATGCTCAGGGCTCGTGCGCGCGACAGATTGCCGAGGGTGTCGCTGCCGGCATCGCCGTAGACGGCCGCGTCGGGCAGTTCGCCAGCGCCGACGCTGTCAAGCACGATGACGATCGCGCGCGGAGCCATGGCTCTAGCCCGGCTCGATCAGGGATGGTGGGAGGAGAAGTAGTTGGGCACGCTGCGCGGCACGCGCAGCGTGGAGATCGCGTGCTTGAACACGAGATGATCGAGCCCTTCGCATTCGATCACCACCGCGAAGCGATCGAAGTTCTTGATCCGGCACTCGAACTGCCTGCCGTCGAGCAGGTGTACCGTGACAATCAACTTCTCCCGCCGCGCGTAGTTGAGAAAGACGTCCTGGATATTGGGTGCGCTCGATTTTCCGTCAGCCATCGCCCACGTCTCTCCCGTCGTCGTGCAGACCCCGCGTTCCCAGAAAGGCAAAGACGCGCGCACGGATGTGCGCCGACTCGCCGGGACCGTCAAACCACTCTAGAGTAGGCTCTTTGCGGAACCAGATCAACTGCCGGCGGGCGTAGTGGCGGTTCTCTCTCGTGATGAGCGCGCGCGTCGCCTCGAGGTCGCGCACGCCGTGCACGTAGTCGAGCATCTGCCGGTAGACCAAGCCACCGAACGGCCGGGCCGTGGCCGCCACGCCGCTGGCGAGGAGACCGCGCACTTCGGCCTCGAGCCCTGACGCGAGCTGTGCGTCGACGCGGCGGGCCAAGCGCGGCTCGAGCGCGTCGAGGCTCATGCGCAGGCCGATGGCCACCACGTCGAACTCGGGCAGTGGCGCCACGGTGTCGGCGAAATGCGCGGTCAGCGGGCGGCCGGTGAGCGCATAGACCTCGATGGCGCGGATCATCCGCTTACGGTCGGCCGCCTGGATGCGCGCCGCCGATGGCGGATCCACGCGCTGCAAGATGCGATGGAGCCAGCTATCGCCGCGCCGGGCCCCGACTCGCTCCAGGCGCGCGCGGAGCACAGGATTCGCCGCCGGTCCGGGGAAGAGTCCGCGCGTGAGCGCCCGGAAATAGAGTCCCGTGCCGCCGACCACGATGGGCAGGCGACCGCGGGAGTGGATCGCGCGGATGACGGCGGCCGCATCGGCGGCAAAGCGCGCCGCCGTGTATGCGTCGCTC
>JBDTWC010000065.1:0-8533 GCA_040006875.1 Acidobacteriota bacterium
GTCCGGTGATGAACCGCATGGCCCGCTGGGACCGGGCCACGTCCGGGCGCGCGGACCGCTATCTCGCTATTTCACAGTATGTTGCCCGCCGGATCGGGCTGTACTATAATCGTGAGTCGACGATCGTCTTTCCGCCCGTCGATACGGAGTATTTCACACCCGGTACCGGCGCCCCGGGACCGGCGTTCGTGATCGTATCGGCCCTGGTTCCCTACAAACGTCTGGAGTTGGCCATCGACGCCGCTCACGCCGCCCACCTGCCGCTCGACATCATCGGCGACGGCCCCGAACGGGCCGGCCTCGAGGCGTTGGCGGCGCGCGCGCCGGGTGTCCGTCTGCTGGGCCGGCTCGACGACGCCACCGTGCGCGAGCGCTACCGTAGCGCCGCGGCCGTACTGCTGCCGGGCGAAGAAGACTTCGGCATCGTGCCGGTCGAGGCGCAGGCGTGTGGCCGCCCGGTGCTGGCCCTGGCCCGCGGCGGAGCCACCGAAACCGTGGTCGACGGCGTGACCGGCCTGCTCGTCGCCGACGACACCGTGCCGGCCTGGCGCGACGCGTTGCAGCGCGCCGCCGCCATCACCTGGCCGTCCGACCGCATCCGCGCCAACGCCGAGCGCTTCGGTCACGATCGCTTCCGCACCGAGGTGCGCGCGGCCGTGGGCGAGGTGCTGGCGGCACCGCCAGGCACGCGATGGTAAGGCGCTACAACCGCCTGCTCGTCGCCCTGCACGTGCTCACCGACGCCTCGATCGGCGCGGTGGCCTTCGTGCTCTCGTATCTCATCCGCTTCGAGTCGGGGCTCTTTGAAGTCACCAAGGGCCAGCCGCCGCTGTCGCAGTACCTCGCCGTGCTGCCGTTTGTGGCTGTCATCGTGCCGCTCGGCTTCTACCTGCAGGGGCTCTATCGCCTGCGCCGCGGGCGTTCTCGCATCGACGACTTCTTCAACGTCCTGGTCGGCAGCATCTTCGCGGTCGCGATCGGCGTGGTCGGCACGCTCTACTTCCAGGCCTACTACGTGCCCGACCACATCAAGACGCGCGGCACCTACGAGATCTCGCAGCTGGTGTGGGCCATCTTCCTGGTGTGCGTGATCGTGCTCGGCTACCTCGAACGCAAGTTCGTGCGCGAGCTGCTCGAGCGGCGCTGGGTCTCGGGCATCGGCCTGCGCCGCGTGCTGATCGCCGGCGCCGGCGACCTCGGCCGGATGGTCGCCGACCGCATGTTCGAACATCGTCAGCTCGGCTACCAGGTGGTCGGCTTCGTCGACGACCGCGCCGGCGGCGACTATCTCGGCTACCGGGGCGTGCCGCTGCTCGGCACGTTGGCCGAAGCGCCCGAGATCGCGGTGCGCGAGCACATCGACCACCTCTACGTGGCCCTGCCGATGGAAGAGCACATCAAGATGCTCGACCTGGTCGAAGGCGCCAGCCGCGAGTGCATCGACGTCAAGGTCGTGCCCGACCTGCTCCAGTTCATCGCCCTGCGGGCCCGGCTCGAAGACCTCGACGGCCTCCCCGTCATCAACGTCAACGACATCCCGCTCCAGGGCATCAACGCCTTCATCAAACGCGCTCTCGACATCGCCATTTCGATCTTCGCGCTGGCCCTCATGGCCGTGCCCGGCCTGCTCATCGGGTGGCTGATCAAGCGCAGCTCGCGCGGGCCGATCTTCTACTCGCAGGAACGGATGGGACTCGACGGAGGCGCCTTCAGCGTCTACAAGTTCCGCACCATGCCGCTCGACGCCGAAGACAGCACCGGACCGGTGTGGGCCGACGACGACGACGCGCGCGCCACGAGCGTGGGCCGGTGGCTGCGCCGCTTCGACCTCGACGAGTGGCCGCAGTTCATGAACGTACTCAAGGGCGAGATGTCGATCGTCGGACCGCGGCCGGAACGGCCTCACTTCGTCGCCCAGTTCAAGCACCGCATCCCGCAGTACATGCTGCGCCACAAGGTCAAGGCCGGCATCACCGGCTGGGCCCAGGTCAACGGCTGGCGCGGCAACACCTCGCTCGAGAAGCGCATCGAGTACGACCTCTACTACATCGAGAACTGGTCGGTGTCGCTCGACCTCAAGATCATCTGGCTGACCGTGGTGCGCGGGATCTTCTCGCAGCGCCCGGCCTACTGAACCTCGTTTCTCCATCCTCAAGGCCCACACCACCATGTCGAAACGCGTCGTCATCACGGGAGCCGCCGGCTTCATCGGGTCCCATCTCTCGGACGCGCTGCTCGATCGCGGCTACTCCGTCGTCGGCATCGACAACCTGCTCACCGGAGATCTCGCCAACATCGCGCACATCAAGAACCGCGATTTCGAGTTCATCAAGCACGACGTCACGAGCTACATCAACGTCGCCGGGCCGGTGGACTACGTGCTGCACTGGGCCAGCCCGGCCAGCCCGATCGACTACCTCGAGCTGCCCATTCCCACGCTCAAGGTCGGCGCGCTCGGCACGCACAACGCGCTCGGCCTGGCCAAGGCCAAGGGTGCGGCCTTCGTCATCGCCTCGACCTCGGAGGTCTACGGCGACCCGCTCGAGCATCCGCAGAAAGAGACCTACTGGGGCAACGTGAATCCGGTCGGCCCGCGGGGCGTCTACGACGAGGCCAAGCGCTTCGCCGAGGCCATGACCATGGCCTACCACCGCTACCACGGTGTCGACGCCAAGATCGTGCGTATCTTCAACACCTACGGCCCGCGCATGCGCGTGCGCGACGGCCGCGCCGTGCCGGCGTTCATGTCGCAGGCGCTGCGCAACGAAGACGTCACGGTCTTCGGCGACGGCAGCCAGACGCGCAGCTTCTGCTACGTCAGCGATCTGGTCGACGGCATCATCCGCCTGATGCTCTCGAAAGAGAACATGCCGACCAACATCGGCAATCCGACCGAGATGACGATCAAGCAGATCGCCGACACGATCATCGAGATGACCGGCTCGACCAGCAAGGTCATCTACCAGCCGCTGCCCGAAGACGACCCGAAGGTCCGCAAGCCCGACATCACGCGCGCCCGCACGCTGCTCGGCTGGGAACCCAAGGTCGATCTGCGTGCAGGGCTGACCAAGACGATCGAGTACTTCCGCACCAAGGTGCTGTAGCGCAAGCACCGAACGATGGCGCGATCGCGTGACTCTGGTCATGCGCCGTCGTCGCGCGGCGATCTTTCTAGATCACGGCCGCCCACTGGGCCACCGTGTCGGCAGACCGGCCTACTTCGGTGCGTCGGGCAGCGACAGCGCCACGAGTTCCGCCGCCGCGCCCTGGCCCGACACGGCCACGACGATGTACTGCTTGCCGTCGTGCACGTAGGTCATCGGCGAGCCGGTCTGCGGCCCGGGCAGAGGCACCGCGCCGATCTCTGTGCCGGTCTTCTTGTCGTAGGCGCGAAACATGCCGCCACGGCGGCCATCGGGATGCGTCGCCGCTCCGCCGTCGCCGGCCATGACCAGCGTCTTGGTCGTGAGCACGCCGACCCGGCCGGTGCGCCCCGTGCGCGGAATCGTGAGGCCCTTGAGCGCGGGGTGATTTTTCACCGCATCGTCGGTCTCGCCGTGCACCGTCTGCCACAACAGCTCGCCCTTGTTCAGGTCGATGGCGCTGATACGGCCCCACGGCGGACGGATGATCGGCAGGTTGTCGACGGCGATGCGGCCCGCGCCCTCGGCGCCGGAGGCGTTGATGTAGTCCATGTTCGAGCGCGCCGGTTCCTTGCGCATCGACAGGCCGGTGACTTCGTCTTTCGAGTAGATGTAGACGATGTTGGTCTCGGGGTCGATCGAGCCGCCGGGCCAGTTGGGGCCGCCGGTGTTGCCCGGCAACTGCAACGTGCCCTTCATGCCGTTGGGATCGAGCAGCGAAGGCGGCTCGAACAGGCCGCCGATCTTGTAGCTCGCCACGAACTCCTCGGCCTTGGCGCGCAGTTCCGGCGTGAAGTCGAGCAGGTCGTCCTTGGTGATGCCCTGACGGCCGAAGGCGGGCGGCTTCGAGGGGAACGGCTGCGTCGGCGCGTACCATTCCTCCGGCAGCTCGCCTTTCGGCACCGGCGTCTCGACGATCGGCCACACCGGCTTGCCGTTGGTGCGATCGAACACGAACAGCCAGTTCTGCTTGGTCGGCACCGCCACGGCCTTGATGGCCTTTCCGTCGACGGTGATGTCGGCGAGGATCGGGGCGCTCGGCATGTCCCAGTCCCAGACGTCGTGATGCGCGGTCTGGTAGTACCACGCCACCTTGCCGGTCTTCAGGTTGAGGGCCACGAGGCTGCTCGAGTAGAGGTTGGCGCCGGGCCGGTGACCACCGTAGTAGTCGCCCGTTGGCGCTTCGACCGGCACGTAGACCAGCCCGAGCGCCTCATCGGCCGACATCTGGGCCCATGAACCGGCGTTGCCGGTGTAGGTCCACGACTCCTTGAGCCACGTCTCGTTGCCGGGCTGACCGTGCTCGGGAATCGGCTGGAAGCGCCACAGCATCTTGCCGGTGCGCGCGTCGTAGCCGCGAATCACGCCCTTGATGTGCTCCTTGGTCGGCGGCGCGCCGCCCGGCAGATGGGCCGCGCCGACGACGATCACGCCGCTGGCCGCGATCGGCGCCGCGTGCAAGCCGATCTCGGCTCTGTCGATGTCGGGCAGCGCGTAGCCGAGGTCCTTGCGCAGATCCACGATCCCGCCCACACCGAACGCCGGATCGCGCTGGCCGGTCGCGGCGTCGAGCGACACCATCTGGTAGCCGGGGGTCACCATGAAGACGCGCTTGGTGGCGCCGTTCTCCCAGTAGGCCACACCGCGGCCCGAGAGCCCGCGCGGCGCGGTGCGCGGCCGCTCGTCGACGCGGGCCTGCCACAGCAGCTCGCCCGAGGCCGGGTCGAGGCTTACGGCCGTGCGACGCGTGCCGACCGCGGCGAACAGGGCGCCGTCGACGTAGAGCGGCGTCGCCTGCAGCGCCGCTTCCGGACGGGGTCCGAAGTTGTCGGTGCGGAAGCGCCAGGCGATGCGCAGGGTGCCGAAGTTCTCGGCCGTGATCTGGGCGAGCGGCGAATAGCGCGTGCTCGCCAGGTCGCCGCCGTAAGTGCGCCACTGCCCTGCTGCCGGGGCCGGCGTCGTAGAGGAGGCCTGCCGGCCGCCGGCCGCCACGCCCACCGCCATCGCCGCCGTGAGCACCAGTGCGGCACCCACCATCGCCTGTCCACTGCCTCTCGACATGAGTCGGTGTCCTTTGCCCCAGGGGTCGTTCGGGCCGGACCCTGGCTCCGGTAAAGCCGGCTTAAGTATTGACGATCCGCGTCACCCGCCACACGTAGTCGATCGAGGACGCGATCGTGATGGCGAGCGACGCCCACACGAACCAGTCGACGACCGCCGAGTCGATGCGCAGGTAGTTGAAGAACAACACCACCACGCCGGTCACGATGAACAGCGCCGTCGCCGCCTTGCCCAGCGGCGAGGGCCGGAACGTGCGCGGCCCGACCGCAAGGTTGACGACCGCCACGGTGAGCACGATCGCGATGTCGCGGCTGATGACCAGCACCGTGAGCCACACCGGAATGCGGTTCGGCAAGCCCAGGTTGGGCAGGGTCAGCACGATGAAAGTGGTGACGAGCAGGAGCTTGTCGGCCGCAGGATCGAGCCACGCGCCGAGCGACGTGCGCTGGTTGGCGCGGCGTGCCACCAGGCCGTCGAGGGCATCGGTGAGGCCGGCCACGGCGAACACGACCAGCGCCCATCCGAACCAGCCGTAGACGATGCACAGCACGAACGCCGGAATCAGCAGCAGCCGCATCAGCGTGAGCTGGTTGGCGAAGGTGAGGATCGGCTCGCTCACTTCTTGACTCCCGCCAGCGTGGTCAGCTGCGTCATGACGTCGATCGCCTCCGCGCCACTCACCGGGGCGAGCAACTGAAAGGCGCCGTCGTGCAGCGGCATCACGCCGGCGGCCACGGCGCGCCGCACCGCGGGATAGGCCAAGTGGCCGGGCGGCACGTCGGACACGGTCACTGCCGCGCTATCCCAGCGCGCCACGCCGCCCGGGCTGCTGGCCGCGATGAGACCGAGCACGCGGCTCACGGCATCGGCGAGGTCGCCGCGCCGCAGTGGCGCGGCGGGCTGGAACGTGTAGTTGGAGAAGACTTCCATCGCGCCAGCGCGCGTCACCGTCTGGATCCACGGGCGGGCCCAGTGTCCGCGCACGTCGGTGACCACGACCGGGCGCTGCGGGGCGCGGCTGAGCATCGCTCCCAGCCTCACGCCCATGAGCGCCGCCACGTCGCCGCGGGTGGCGCTCGGCTGCGCACCGATGCCGCGGTATTCCGGCGGCAGTGCCTCGTCTCGGGCGCGATCGCGCACCCGGGCCATGGCCGCGTCGATGGCGGCCGACGGCTCGACGGCCGCGGCGCTGCGATAGGCAGCGAGGGCGCCCTCGAAGTCGCTGCGTTCCGCCAGCACGTCGCCGATGATGACGTGGGCCCGGGCGTCGTCGCCGTCGAGGGCGAGCGCGGCGCGCGCCTCGGCCACCGCCTCGTCGGCGCGGCCGGCCTTGCGCTCCATCAGCGCCAGGTCGCGGTGCAGGAACGCCGACTCTGGCGACGCGGTGATGGCCGCGCGATAGGCCGTCCGCGCCTCATCCCAGTGTCCAGCGGCGGCGGCGCGCTCGGCCCGGCCGACGCGGTCCTGGGCCACCCGCACCCGCAGTAATTCGATCCGACCGCTGAGCTCGGGCAAGGCGGCATCCGCGGCCAGCGCCGCCTCGAAACTGCCGAGCGCGTCTTCGTCGCGGGCGAGCGCGAGCTGAGCCAGGCCGCGGCCGACGAGCGCTGGCGCGTAGGCATGACCGGCCGGCAGGGCCGCAGCGAAGTGGGGCAAGGCGTCGCTTGGCCGCTGCCGGGCAAGCTCGGCGAAGCCAGCGGCGGCGCGCGCCGGCGCGAACGTGGCCGCGGTCTTCAGGATCGCGGCAAACTCGCGGTCGGCGGCCACGGCGTCGTTGGCCTGCAGCAATCGCCAGCCGCGCGCCAGTCGTTCGGCCGTCGCCGGCGCGGTGCCTGGGGGCGGTGCGGGATACACGAAGTCGGGAAAGTGCGGCGTGAACGGCGCCGAAGCCATCGGCGCTTTCGTGGCACAGGCCGCCGCGGTCAAACACAGCGCGAGCACCCAGGCGAGGCTACGCACGGGCTTTCCTCGCGCGGCTCGCCGGCGCGGCTTTGGCCGCCTTGCGTTCGCCGGGCGCGGCAGCGGCCCGGTGCAGATGCGCCGACAAGCGCCGCGGCACATCGACATCGATACGGGTGCGACGGCCCACCGTGACCTGCGACACGACCTTGCCGTGCCGGAACACCCAGCGCAGCCGTTCGGCGTCGTCGGGATCGTCGGGGTCGAGCTCCACCGTGATGCGGTGGCGGTCGAGCGCCACGGCCGCCGCCATCGCGTCGACGAGCGCCGCGCAGCCGGCCCCGGTCTTGGCTGAGATGCAGAAGCGGCCCGGATCGCCGTGCTCGATCGCCTGACGTTCGTCGGGCGTCATCTGATCGACCTTGTTGTAGACCTCGAAGCGCGGCACCTCGAGGGCCTTGACGCTTTCGAGGACGCGCATCACGGCCGCGATCATGCGCTCCCGTTCGGGATGCGAGGCATCGATCACGTGCAGGATGAGATCGGCCTGCGCCGCCTCTTCGAGCGTGGCGCTGAAGGCGGCAACCAGCGCATGGGGCAGCCGGTCGATAAAGCCCACCGTGTCGGAGACGAGCATCTCGCGTTCATCAGGCAGCCGGACCCGCCGCACCAGCGGATCGAGCGTGACGAAGAGCGCGTCGGACGCCACCGCGTCGGAATGCGTGAGGCGGTTGAAGAGCGTCGTCTTCCCGGCGTTGGTGTAGCCAACCAGCGCCACGGTGGGCACGAGCGCCTTGTCGCGCCGTTCGCGCAACTGGCCGCGCCGCTTACGCACCTGATCGATGTCGTCTTCGATCACCTTGATGCGGGTGCGGATCTTGCGGCGGTCCAGCTCGAGCTTGGTTTCGCCCGGGCCCTTGCTGCCGATGCCGCCGCCCAGACCGGACAGCGCGGTGCTGGCGCCGACCAGCCGCGGCAGCAGGTACTTCAACTGCGCCAGCTCCACCTGCAGCTTGCCTTCGCGGGTGCGGGCCCGCTTGGCGAAGATGTCGAGAATCAGCTGGGTGCGGTCGACGACCTTGCATCCGACCACGTCCTGCAGCTCGCGCAACTGCGCCGGCGTGAGCTCGTTGTCGACGATCACGACGTCGACACGCGCCTCGGCGCAGGCGACGGCCAGCGCCTGGGCCTTGCCGCGGCCGATGAAGGTGGCCGAGTCGGGCGTGGACCGTTCTTGTAGTGCGCGCACCACCACGGCGGCGCCGGCGGCGTCGGCCAGTCCAGCCAGTTCGTCGAGGGATTGTTCCGCGTCGGCCCGGCGCATCGCGCCGGTGATGAGGCCGACGAGTGCCGCGCGCTCGATTGCCGCGAGCCTTCGTTCGGTCATGGGCGTCTCGATCCTGCACGCGTATAATCGCACACTTGACCGC
>JBDTWC010000066.1:0-8461 GCA_040006875.1 Acidobacteriota bacterium
GGCGATCGAGACGAATCAGGCCGGAAAGCGCGCCTCCCAGCGGACGGCCGGGCTGGCGCGAGGTCAGGGCGTCTTGTTTCGGCGACGGTTGCGGAAGGCGGCGACGACGCGCAGCATCTCGTCGTGCACGCAGCCGTTCGACGCGAGCACGTGCCCGGCGCCGGGCAGCCACGACTCACCGTCGAGTCCGGTGACGCGACCGCCCGCTTCTGCGACCAGCAGCGCGCCGGCGCGCGTGTCCCACGGCTGCAGGCGCTCTTCCCAGAAGCCGTCCATGCGGCCCGCGGCGACCCAGCACAGGTCGATGGCCGCCGAGCCGAGGCGACGGATGGCACGCGATTCGGCCACGAAGGCCGCAAACAAGCCGATCACGTCCTCGAGCGTGCTGTGCACGTCGTAGGGAAAACCGGTGACGAGCACCGAGTCGATGAGCGTCGCCGACGTCGAGACGCGCAGGGGCGCGCCGTTCAACCACGCGCCCAGGCCGCGCTCGGCCGTGAAGAGTTCCTGCCGATTGGGATCAAAGACCGCGCCCACCACCGCCTCGCCGTCGATCTCGAGCGCCAGCGACGAGCAGAAGATCGGCACGCCGTGCGCGAAGTTGGTGGTGCCGTCGAGCGGATCGAAGACCCACCGGTGCGAGGCGCCGACGGGCCCGCCGCCAAGCTCCTCGGCCAGAATATCGTGGTCGGGAAAGCGGGCCCCGATCATGGCGCGCGCCGCCTGCTCGATCTCGAGGTCGACCTCGGTGACGAGATCGATGGCGCCCTTCTTGTCGATCTTGATGGCCGAACCGAACTTGGCGCGCTGGAT
The DNA here is from genome assembly GCA_040006875.1 of Acidobacteriota bacterium. Lineage (GTDB taxonomy): Bacteria > Acidobacteriota > Vicinamibacteria > Vicinamibacterales > UBA2999 > CADEFD01. Next base: position 814 of record JBDTWC010000066.1, read on the forward strand.
GTGGCCGGCGTGGGTGACGACTTCGATGGCGGCGGCGAGCAGGCGCGGATCGGGCGCGGTCACGACGGCGCGTCCGCGGGCGCCAGGCGTTTGACCATGCGGATCTCCATGCCGCCGTCAGGGATACGGCGGTGCGTCACTTCGTCCATGAAGGAGCGGATGAGGAAGATGCCGCGGCCGCTCGACTTCAACAGGTTCTCCGGCGCCAGCGGATCGGCCACGTCTTCGGGCTCGAAGCCCTCACCCTGATCCTGCACGACGATGGCGAGTTCCACGGGGTGCTCGGCCGGCGAGGTCGTGAACTCGACCGACACGCGCCGGTCCTCGTCGTTCTTGTTGCCGTGCTTCATGGCGTTGGCCACGGACTCGCGGACAGCGATGCTGATCCAGTGCAGCGTGTCGTCGTCGAATCCCACCATCCTCGACATGTGGCCGCAGACGACCTCTACGAAGTCGAGCATGTCGAAGGCGCTGCTGATGTCCAACCGGACGGTATGGCTGGTGAGTGTCATGCGTCCCCGAGTCGGGCCCCCGGCGCCCACTCCATGGCCGCTAGTATACGCGCGGCGCCTGAGCATTGCCGCATCAGGCCGGGCCTCGCTATAGTGGAGGCATATGACCGGCTCCCGCGCGACCCAGGTGCGGCCCGCGCGGGCCCTGCGTGGCGCCCTGCGCGTCCCCCCCGACAAGTCGATTTCACACCGCTACGCGCTGCTCGCCGCGCTGGCCGACGGCGTCACGCACATCGAGCGCTACTCGACCGGCGCCGACTGCCTGTCGACCCTCACCTGCCTCGAGTCGCTGGGCATCCAGGTGCATCGCGACCATGGCTCGGGGGGGCTCACGGTCGCCATCATCGGCCGGCCGCACGGGTTCGTCGCACCGGTGCACGAGGTCGACTGCGGCAACTCGGGCACGACCATGCGCCTGCTCTCGGGCCTGCTCGCCTCGCAGCCCTTCACCGCTACCCTCATTGGCGACGAGTCGCTGTCCGGCCGGCCGATGCGCCGCGTCATGGCGCCGCTCACCGCGATGGGAGCCCGTTTCGAGTCTCAGGACGGCGGCCGGCCGCCTCTGCGCCTCACCGGCGGGCCGCTCACCGGCATCGTCCACACCCCCGAAGTGCCGAGTGCGCAGATCAAGAGCGCCGTGCTGCTGGCCGGGCTGCGGGCCGCCGGCGCCACCGCGATCGTGGAACCCGCCGCCACCCGCGATCACACCGAGCGCGCCCTGGCCGCATTCGGCGTGACCGTCGATCGCTCAACCCCAGGGCAACTCGGTGTCACCGGCGGCGCGACCCTGACCGGCGGCCTGCGTCTACGCGTGCCGGGAGATCCGTCGGCGACCGCGTTTCTCGCCGTCGCGGCCGCGGGGCTCGAGGGATCGTCGATCGACATCGACGAGGTCGGCCTCAACCCGACCCGCACGGCGCTCTTCGACGTCTTGCGACGCGCCGGCGCCGCGGTGACCACGACCACCACTGGCACCTGGCACGGCGAGCCGGTGGGCCAGGTACATGTGGAAACCGGAGCCCGGCGCGCCATCACGATCGCGCCCGACGAGGTGCCACTCCTCATCGACGAACTGCCGGCGCTGGCCGCCCTCGCCACCTTCGGCGGGTCGATCGAGGTGCGTGGAGCCGGTGAACTGCGCGTCAAGGAGAGCGACCGCATCACGGCGCTCGTCGACGGGCTGCGCGCGATGGGCGCCGATGCCCACGAGTATCCCGACGGCTTCGTCGTGCGCGGCTCACGCCGCCTCACCGGTGGCGCCGTCGACGCGCGCCACGACCATCGGCTGGCGATGGCCTTCGCCGTGGCGGCGCTAGGCGGCGACGGGCCCACGCTCATCACCGGCGCCGAAGTGGCGGCGGTGTCGTTCCCCGGCTTCTTCGACACGCTCGACAGGTTGCGCGTGTGAAGGCCGACAAGGTCTATCTGGTCGGCTTCATGGGCGCGGGCAAGACCACGGTGGGCCGGGCGCTCGCCAAGAAGCTCGACTGGCGCTTCGAGGACATCGACGAGCGGATCGAGCGCGCCGAGCAGCGCGACATCCCCACCATCTTCCGCCAATCGGGCGAGGCCTTCTTTCGCGCTCTGGAGCGCGAGGCGCTGGTCGATCTGCTGCCCGATCGCGGGGTGGTCGTGGCCACCGGGGGTGGTACTGCCGAGGATCCGTCGAACCGCGAACTGATGGCGCGCGACGGGGCCATGGTCTGGCTCGACGCCCCCTTCATCCGCCTCGTCGACCGCATTCCCGCCGACGGCCGCCGCCCTCGCGCCGCCGATCGCGCCGAGATGGAGCGGCTCTATAATCAACGCCTGGCGGCCTACGCGCAGGCTCACGCCCGGTTCGACGTCTCACGGGCAAGCGTCGACGAAACCGTCGATCATCTCACCGACTGGCTGGGGCACTGATGCGGTACTTGGTCTTGAGCGACATCCACGCGAACCTCGAGGCTCTCGAAGCCGTCCTCGATGCCGCCCGCGCCATTCCCTACGATCGCGTGCTCGTGCTCGGAGACCTGGTCGGCTACGGCGCCAATCCGAACGAGGTGGTCGATCGGGTGCGCGAGTTGCAGCCTCACGCCACCATTCGTGGCAACCACGACAAGGTCGGCGCCGGCCTCGAGCCCTCCGACGCCTTCAACGCCGTGGCCCGCACCGCCATCCGTTGGACCTACGAGGCGCTGAGCGACGACAACCGCGATTGGCTGGCCGAGTTGCCGGCCGGCCCGATGGTGATCGACGACCTGCTTGAGATCTGCCACGGCACGCCGCAGGACGAGGACATGTACGTCTTCGACGACGGCGACGTGCTGCGCTCGATGCAGGCGGCGGCCCGACGCCTGTGCCTGTTCGGGCACACCCACGTGCAGGTCGGCTATCGCCTGGCCAATCAGTCACTGACCCTCGAAACCGCCGACCTGCGCCGGCCGCTGCACATCCCGATCAGCCACGGCCACTATCTGATCAACCCAGGGTCGGTCGGCCAGCCGCGCGACGGCGACCCGCGGGCCGGCTTCGGCGTTTACGACGACGACGCAAAGGTGGTCGAGATCCATCGCACGACCTACCCGATCGAGCAGACGCAGTCCCGGATCCGCGACGCCGGATTGCCCGAAGCGCTGGCGCAGCGCCTCGCCATCGGCCGGTGAGAACTCGCGGCTAGGCCTGCGGCTTGCGCTGAGCGCGCTCTTCGCGCTTGCGCCGCTCCATCGCCATGGCATCGGCGGCCGCGCGCGAGCCGAGCACCCAGCCGATGACGATCCCGATGAGCAGCATGACCGGGATGTAGATGAAGTGCCCGGCCGTTGGCGTGCCGATCTCCATCTAGCGGGCCTTGTGCTCCAAGCGGGCGATCTCGTCTTCGGCCTTCTTCAGCCGGCTGCCGAGCGACCACACGTAGCCAAACACCGCCACCCACACGAAGCCGTAGGCCGCTGCCACCAGATTGATGGCCGGAATCTGTTCCTCCGCGGGAATCTCGGAGATGGGCACGAACTCGTCGGGCGAAGGCTTGGGTTGGGCGGCCGCCAGGGCCGGCGCGCCGAGAACGGCAAGCATCAGGGCCAATCGCAAATATCGCATCACGCCTCGTCGTCAGCCAGGTAGAGCGCGTCGATCCGTCCGCGTTGCCGCTCGAGCGACGAACGCAGCGACAGCAACGCCAAGAACAGGAGCAGGAACGCGGTCACGCAGAACCACAACGGCCGGCCCATCTCGACCGGCAAGGTGGGCACGACCGAGGTCTTGGGATGGAGCGTGCGCCACACGTTGACCGACACGTAGATGAACGGCACGTTGGCCATGCCGAAGAGCGCCAGGCCGGCCGACAGCTTCTCCGAACCGGGCCCGCCGAACTGGCGCAGCAGCATGTAGGCCACAAAGATCAGGAACAGCATCAGGCTCGAGGTGAGCCGCGCGTCCCACACCCACCAGACGCCCCACGCCTTGCGCGCCCACAACGGCCCGGTGACCAGGGCCAGCAGGCCGAAGAGCACCGCCAGTTCCGCGGCCGCCACCGCCGTGGCATCGGCCTTCGGGTTCTTCGTGAACAGATAGCGCGCGCTGGCCACGCCCGACACGATTGCCGCCACCATGAACATCCACGCCGACGGCATGTGAAAGAAGTAGATCTTGTAGACGAGACCCATCGTGGCCTCGTAGGGCGCGGCGTTGATGATCCACGGCGCCGCCGCGAACATCAGGCCCGCCACCGCGAGCTGTACTTTTACCGCCGTCGTCAAGTCGCCACCTTCTCTCGCCGCTCAGTCCGTCATCAGCGGTTCGAACGTCCACAGCGCCAGGGTCACGAACACCGCGTCGAAGAACATCAGCAGGGCGAGCCAGAACTGCGCCATGGCGATGTCCGCTTCCGGCTGGAACAACGCCGCCGTCCCTCGCACCCCGGCAATCATGACTGGAACGGTCATGGGATACAACAGCACCGGCAGCAGCACGTCGCGGCTGCGCGCCCGCACCAGCATGGCCGCAAAGAGCGTGCCCACGGCCGCGAAGCCGAGTGTACCGGCGGCCAGCAGCGCGGCCAGCCATAGTGGCGCGACGAAGATCGGCGCCTGGAACATCAAACCCACGAGCGGCACGAGCACCGCCTCGACCAGTGCCATCAACACCAGGATGCCGACAAGCTTTCCGGCGTAGAGGGCCGGACGATCGGCCGGCGCCAGCATCAGCGCGCGCAAGGTGTCGGCCTGACGCTCGCGCTCGAAGGTGCGGCCCAGCGCCAGCGTGCCCGAGAACGCCAACGCAATCCACAAGATCGCCGCCGCGACCCCCTCCACTGGCACGCCCTCGTTGACGAAGCCGAAGGCGAAGATCACGACCACCGTGATGGCGAAGAAGAGCGTCGTCGACAGGACCTCGAAGCTGCGCACCTCCACCGTGAGGTCCTTGCCTACGACGAGCGCGGCCACGCGCAGGAACCCGCTCATGCTGGATGCAGCGCCTCGCGATAGCGCTCGCGCAGCGAGCCGTCAGCGGCTGCCCCGGTGACGCGCCGCCCGGCCCGCAGGAACAGCACCTCGCTGAGCAGCCCGTCGACGACATCGAGATCGTGGGTGGCCAGGATGGTGATGACGCCGCGCGCCTGTTCGTCGCGCAGCCGGGCCACGAGCGCCGCGGTGGATGCCTGGTCAAGACCGGTGAACGGCTCGTCGAGGAGGAGCAGGCGCGGCCCATGCAACAGAGCGCGTTCGAGCGCGACCCGCTGCCGCATACCGCGCGAGTACGACGACAGCGGATCGTCGCCGCGTCCCGTCAGGCCGGCACGCTCGAGCGCCACGACCACCCGCCTGTCGACGTCAGCGACACCGTAGAGCCGGCCGAAGAAGGTGAGGTTCTCGCGCGCGGTCAGCTCCGGATACAGGAACAGGTCGTGGCCGAGCATGCCGATCCGCGATCGCAGATCCGGCCCGCCGTCGGCCGCGGTGACCTCGCCGTAGACCACGCGTCCGGTCGAGGGCACGAGCAGCGTGCCGAGGATGGCGAGCAGCGTGGACTTCCCCGCGCCATTGGCGCCGAGCAGGCCCACGATGGCACCGCTCCGTGCGGTGAACGTGATGTCGGCCAGGGCGCGGCGCCGCCCGTAGTGGCGCCCGAGGGCCACGACGGCGACGGCATCGAAGTCGCCGCTCACGCCGCCGTTCCGGAGCCACCGGGCAGCTCGTCGAGCTCCGCGTAGATCTGCTCGACGGCCACGAGCAGGCGCTCGCGTTTGGCGACGGCGCGCGGGTCGACGACGCCACGGGCGCGGCCCTGCGCGTCGATGGCGGCGATGGCGCCGAGCAGGCGCTCGCGCTCCGCCAGCAGGGTGTCGCGGGTGGCGCGCGTGTCCGGCGCGCCCTGCCACGCGGCCCATCCGCCCCACAGGAACAGCGCCAGGGCGATGCCGATGGCCACGCGACCCGGCCACACCGGCGCCGCCGGCAGTCCGGAGAACTCGAGCGTCACGGCCTGGCCCTCGGCCACGCGTCCGGCCGTGCCCATGACGAGCACCTGCCCGCTGCTGGCGCCTTCGCGGATCGCGGTGAGCTGCGCCGAGGTCAAGGTGAGGCCTCCGACCTTCTCCGCCGCGACGAGCAGCCCTTCGACGGCCGCGGGAAACGCCTGCGTGAGCGTGATCCGCGACGTGAACGGCAAGCGGAACGCCAGTTGGTATTCCGAAGCCCCCGGCGGGAACGGCCCGACCAGTGTGAGCGTGCGGCCTTCCATGCGCGCGATCTGCGCGTTGCCCGCGACCATCGACGCGCCTTCGGCGGCGGCCGGCAGTTCCAGCACCAGCGGACGCCCGGGATCGACCGGCGTGCGCGCGTTGTTCATGATGCTGAAGAGATAGAAGAACGTCGGCTTGTCATCCTGGAACTCGAGCACGATGCGCGTGTCGGGGCCGAACACGACCACACCGGCTCGGGCCGGTTCCTTGGCCGCTGCCGCTTTGGTAGCAGCGGTCGCCGCCGCGGCTTTGGCGACGCCGAGCACGAGCGCCACGCGGGTACCGCCGGTTGTCGGCACCGGGAACGCCTGCGACTGGATCGTCTCGCCGTCCACGGTCACTTCCGCGGTCACCGAGCTCCCCGGGGGCACGCTGGTGAACTCGGCGCGGCCCTGCGCGTCGGTGATCGCCGTGACCCGTCCCTCGGAGGTGATGAGGGCGACTGACTGCCCCGGCACGTTGTTCCCCATCCGCTCGCGCACGACGCGCACGGTCACGACGCCGTTTGCCAGTTCCGGACCAGGCAGGGGCACACCCGACAGCTGCGAGGCATCGGGCATGGCCACCTGTGCGGTGGCCGGATCCGACGCCAGGCCGAGCAGGCACAGCAGCATCAACAGGGTCGTCACGACTGGTTGGCGCATGTCAGGCCGGTCCGGCCAAGGTGGCGCCGCACGACTTGCAGAAGCGGGCGTCTAGGTCGTTGGTGGTGTCGCAGCGCCCGCACATGGCGCCGAACGCGGCGCCGCAGCCGGTGCAGAAGCGCGCGTCGCTGGCGTTGGCCTGGTGGCACGACGGGCACGCGCGCGAGGTGGCCTGTGCGGGCGTCGCCGCGGTGGCCGTGGCAAACGCGATCGGTGCCGCGAGTGGAGTGGCGGGAGTGCGAGCCGCAAGGTCGCGCTCGATTGCGGCGCGGAAACCGGCCGAATCGAGCTGCCGTAACAGGCCCACGGCGCGCACCTTCAGGCGGTCGCGCATCTCTTCATAGTCGGCCGCGGCGGTCTTGCGCATCGCGTGGTCGAACTCGACCTCTTTGATCGAGCGCAATACCAGCGCCTTCTCGCGCTCGAGCGCGGCACGCGTACGGCCGCCAGCAGGCGCATCGGGCACGAGATCTTCGGGGGACACAAGCGGCGACAGGGAACGGAACGCGGCCGTCGCCACCAGGCTCGCGGCCACGACCGTGAGGCTCAGCACGACGATGCTCGAGGTCGAGCGGCCGTTCGAGACGAGCACGACAGCGGTGGCGGACAGCATGCCCGCCAGGAGGAACAACTGCCAGGGGCGCAGCCCCGGGTCAGTCGAGGTCGCGGAGCTCATCGTCGAGTCGTTGCTGGAGCCCGGCATCGCCGGCGGCGGCGGCGGTCAGCGCGGCGCGCTCGCTGCGGCCCGCCGCCCACTTGCGGGCGATCAC
>JBDTWC010000067.1:0-8446 GCA_040006875.1 Acidobacteriota bacterium
AGGGTTCGACCGGCAGATGTGCCCCCGAGGACCCCAACATGGGCATCGGGAGACCCACCGCTGGGAGCCGTGCGCTCAGGCCGGCCGCATGATCACCTTGATGCACTGATCGTGCTTGTCCGGGAACGTGCGGTACAGCTCCGGCGCCTCGTCGAGAGTGGCGCGGTGCGTGACCACGAACGACGGGTCGATGTCGCCCCGTTCGACCCGCTCGAGCAAGTCCGGCAGGTACTTGTTCATGAGCGTCTGGCCCATCTTCATGGTCAGACCTTTGGCGAAGGCGGCGTTCGCCATCCGCAGCGCCTTCATGCTCGGCGCCGAGCGGGTTCTGCCCGACCGGTCCGCAGCCCCAGACGGCCACGGTGTCACCGCCGCGAATGCGGCAGTTCTCGGCCGCCATCTAGCCGGTGGGGAAGATGTCCGACAGGAACAAGACCTGTTCGTCGCTGAGCGAACGCGTCACCTTGATCGGGCCGATGTCGGCGAAGGGCACCCGCGCGTATTCGGCCTGACCTCCGGGATAGCCGCCGTACATGTGCGAGTTGCCGAACAGCCCGGAGCCGGAATAGCCACTCAGCTGCTCGGCCAGCCACGCGTTCGGATTCGAGTTCTCGCACAACGATCACAAGTCGTCCTGGCAGAAGAAGCAGCGCCCGCAGGCAATCGTGAACGGCACGACCACGCGGTCGCCCGGGGTCAGGTGATGATTGTCGCGGCCGACCTCGACCACTTCACCCATGAACTCATGGCCGAGGATGTCGCCCGCCTGCATGGTCGGGATGACCCCGTTGTAGATGTGCAGGCGGAGCCGCAGATGGCCGTGGCCGTGACCTTGATGATCGCGTCGCGCCGATTCAGGATCCGCGGGTCGGGCACTGTTCGACCCGGATGTCCTCGGTGCCGTAGTAGCGTACTGCCTTCATCGCGTCATCGCCGTGGCTCCAGCGGTGGCGATCTCGCCGCCTTCCAGGAGCTGCTTCATGCGGCGCAACTCCTCGCGGATGGTCTGATGAGGCGCACGGCCGAAGAGGGTGGCGACCATCGCCCCGGGGTGGCGCGTAGCGCAGATGCACGCGCACCTCGGTGCTGCGGCCCTCGGGCGTGCTGCGAAAGTGCACCGAACCGGCGGTAATCACGTCGGAGCCAGGCACCGAGGCCCACGCGATTAGGCGCCCGGATACTTCGTTGATGACTTCGGCCTGCCATGCCACTCGCACGCCGGCCGGGCCGATGGCCACCCAGCGCGATCGGGTTGCCGTGTCCTCGGTCACGGTGTCGAGATGGGTCATGAAGCGCGGCCGGTTGTCGCGCTTGCGCCAGAAGGCATAGACCTCGCTGAGGGACCTGGCTAGACGGATCGACTCACGCACGTCGCAGCCGCGATTGTCAGCCAGTTCCGCTCGCGTGTAGTCGCGGCTGAGAGACGGTGCGACGACCCTTGGCCATGTGCCTGTGACGGCACGATAGAACAGCGGCACCGAAGCGATGGCCGCGCACCAGCCCAGCGCCGAGCGCTGCCGAGCGCCGTAGGCGACGGACGCGATGCCGCCGCCCAAGGCGCCCCCCGCGCGCATATCGTCGAGCGAAGCCGGCGTCGTGGCGTGGTCTGTGTTGCATCCTCGGCACTCAGCGTCTTGCGTGCCACTCGAGTTGGCGTTGCTGGCCAGTGATTGGCGGCGTCTTCCGGCCATCGGAGGGCCCGCCCTGGCGGGCACAAGCCACCTTACGCAATCGGCAGCCAATCCAGGGCAAACGCATTCACGGCGATCGCCCTGGACTGTTCGCGCGCAGCCTGAGGGCTGCGCAGGGCTACGACGCGCGCCAGCCAAAGGGCGCGGCCGCGCGCTCGTCACCGTCAGAACGCGGGCGTCGGCGGGGGCAGCTTGTTCATCAGTTTCGCCAGCTCCGCTTGATCCAGCGGCTTGACCAAGTGCGCGTTGAAGCCGGCGTCGGCGGAGCGCTGTCGATCGGCAACCTGGCCCCACCCGGTCAGAGCCACGATGAACATCTGTCGGCCGGTCGGCAGCGCGCGGATGCGGCCCGCCGCTTCGTAGCCGTTCAGGCGCGGCAGCCCGATGTCGAGCAGGATCAGATCGGGCAGGAACGTGGCCGCGAGTTCGACTGCGTCAAGGCCATCGTGCGCCATCCGCACTTCGTGGCCGCCGAACGACAGCACCATGGCCAGCGACTCTGCCGAGTCGACGTTGTCATCGACCACGAGCACGCGGCGCGGGGCTTCGGCCGGGCTGCCTTCCGGCGGCACCGACGCCACAGTGGGCCGTTCTCCGAGCAACGGCAGGCGCATGACGAACTCTGCGCCCGCGCCCAAGCCCGCGCTGCGCGCTGCGATTGTGCCGCCGTGCAGTTCTACCAGCGTGCGCGCCAGGGTCAGGCCCAGACCGAGGCCACTGCGCGTGCGCTCCAGCGTGGTGTCGACCTGCATGAACAAATCGAATATCCGGGTCAGGTTCTCGGGTGCGATGCCCAGGCCGTCGTCGCGCACGCTGACCACGGCCTCTGCGTCCTCTCGGGCCACGGTCAGCGTGACCGTGCCGCCGGAGCGGGCAAACTTCACCGCGTTGTTCAGCAGGTTACCGAGCACTTGCATCAGGCGAACCGCGTCGCCGGCCACTTCGATGGCGTCGGAAGGCGCGTCCACGATCAGCGTGAGGCCGGCGCGATCGATCAGGCCCTGGCTGGCCTGGACGGCGTGCCGTACCACGGACACGAGCTCGACCGGCACCAGTTTCAGATCCACCTTACCGCGGCTGACGCGGTTCACGTCGAGCAGGTCGTCGACCAGCCGCACCATTTGCGCCGTCTGGCGCTCCATCATGCTCGAGACCGAGCGAATCGTCTCGGCCTGCGCGACGCCGTCGTCCGCTCCGGCCAGGCGCAAGACGTGCAGGGCGTTGCGAATCGGGGCGAGCGGGCCGCGCAGCTCGTGCGCGAGCATGGCCAGGAACTCGTCCTTGCGATGGTCGGCCTCCAACATGTCGGCGGCATTCTGGCGCAGTTCGTCTTCCAGGTGCCGCTGATCGGTGATGTCGGTGTTGGTACCGAACCAGCGGAGCACTGTGCCGGTGGCGTCGCGAATCGGCACGGCGCGCGACAGGAACCAGCGGTACTCGCCGTCTCTGCCGCGCAGTGGGAAGGTGTCTTCCCACGGCTCGCCCGTGTCCCACGATCGTTGGAGCCGAGCCACCACGCGAGCCGCGTGGTCGGGATGGAGCAGCTGCGTCCAGCCCGCACCCGCCACCTGCTCGAACGTCGTGCCGGTGTAGTCGTACCAACGTTGGTTGTACCAATAGATCCGCCCGGCGGCATCGGCCGTCCACAAGAACTGCGAGATGTGGTCGGCTAGGGTGCGGAAGCGTTCCTCACTGTCGCGCAACAACTCCTCGCGGCGGACCTGGTCGGTCATCTCGCGCATCACCTTGGTGAAGCCGCCCACCTTGCCGTCGTCGTCACGCAGCGCGGTGGTGACGTCGTTGGCAAAGAACGGCTCGCCGTTACGGCGCTGCATCCAACGCTCGCTGGCGACGGAACCGTCGCGATCCGCGGCGGTGCGCTCCTGCTGGGGCACGCCGGCGCCGATGGCGGCGGCCGTGAAGATGCGTTCCTCGATTGCCTGACCGATGAATTCGGCCTCGGGGAAGCCGAGTATGCGCTCCACCCCCTGATTCCAGCTCGTCGGCCGCCCGAGGCGATCGGTGCTGAAGATGGCGTAGTCGGTCACCTGTTCGATGGTGCCGCGGAACTGCTGCTCGATGGCCCGCACCTGCTGCTCGGCGCGCTTGCGCTGGGTGACGTCGCTGGCCACGGTCGACACGCCGACGACACGGCCGGCCACGTCGCTGAGCGGCGACACGCTCATCGAGACGTCGATGACACGGCCGCTCTTGTGCCGCAGGACCGTCTCGTAGTGCGCCACGACTTCGCCGTTCCGTACCCGCTGGAGCACGCCGCGTTCGTCGTCGCTGTCGTGAACGGCGCCCAGTTCCGTGAATGGCCGGCCGAGTACCTCGGCACTCGTGTAGCCGACGAGGCGCTCGGCGCCCGCATTCCAAGTCGTGACGACGCCGTCGAGGCTGCGGCTGAAGATCGCGTCCTCCGAGGTGGTGACGATGGCCGAGAGCAGCGCCGTCGCTTCGTGCGCTCGCGTGATGACATCGACGTCGATGAGCAGCGCGACCACGCCGTCGATGCGATTGTCGAGCGTGCGATACGGACGCAGGCGCAGCGAGTACCACCGACCCTGGGGATCTCGCACGTCGAGTTCCTTGATGGTCACCGTGTCGATGACCTCGGTGAGCAGCGCTTCGAGGTCGCCAATTCCAGCGACCGGAAGCGCCACGTCGGGTAAGCGGCGGCCGATGTCACTGGCGCGCAGACCAAGCAATTTCTCCGCCGCCGGCGTGAAGCGCCGGATGCACAAGTCAGCTCCCGCGATCACGATCGCCATCTGCGTGCTGGCGATGAGATTGACGAGATCGTCATTGACCCGATTCAACTCGAGGTTGCGGTTGTTCAACTCGTCGTTGACCGTGGCCAGCTCTTCGTTGCTCGACTGGATCTCTTCCTTCGACGTCTCCAATTCCTCGTTGATGCTCTGCAGCTCTTCGTTGGCCGACTGCACTTCTTCGTTGGCTGATTGCAGTTCTTCGTTGGCGGCTTCCTGCTGCTCGATCACGGCCTGCAGGTAGTCGCGCGTGGCCGCCAGCTCGTGTGCCAGCCGCGCCCCTTCGCGTTCGTCGTCCGGCCCCGTTGCGCGCCGCGTCATGCGCGCCACTGGTGGTTGACCCGCCGCGTCCGCCGGCGTCCTGTCCTCGAACAAGAGCAGGAAGCCGCCCCCACTGCCCGCACCGCCGCCGAGCGGGATGGCTTCGACCGCCACGGCGCGGTCGCCTTCGGCCGACCGCACCTGCAAGCCCTCGTCTCGCACCGGCGCGCGCTGTCGAGCCGCTTCGAGAATGGTGGCCCGCACCCCGACCATCAGGCCGTCGCGCAGCATCTTGAGCAGGCTCAGGCTCGGCGTGCCGGGCGAGGGTGCGAGGTAGGGAGTGGTGTCACCCCGGTAGTGAAGAATCTCGAGGTCGCCGTTGACGAGCACGCTGGGTGGCGCAAATCGCATCAGGAGCAGGCGATCCGACTCCTTCAGCAGATCGGTCGGGGCGCTGCCGGCGCGGACCTCGAGCGGCACCGCGCCGGAGTGCGGCGTGCCGTGGTGCTGCAGTCGGAAGATCGCGCCGTGCGGACCGGGCTTCTTCGTGTAGAGCTTGTGCTGCACGTCGTCCACTTCGAACAAGGTGCGGTAGCTGCCGATCGTCTCGGAGCCGCCCAGCCACAGGAAGCCGGTCGGCTTCAAGGCGTAGTGCAGGAGCGGCATGACCTGTTGCTGCAGCACCGGCTCGAGGTAGATCAGCAGGTTACGGCAGCTGATGAGGTCGATGCCCGAGAACGGCGGATCGGCGAGCACGTTGTGCCGTGAGAACACGCACACATCGCGGATGGCCTTGCTCACCTGATAACCGGCATCGACCTCCACGAAGAAGCGCCGCAGCCGCTCGGGCGACACGTCTTGTGCGATGTCTCTGGGGTAGACGCCGGCGCGCGCCGTACTGATCCCGCGTTCGACCAGGTCGGTGGCGAACACCTGGAGCGGTACTGCGTCGGGTCCCGCGGCTTCGACAAACGCCATGGCCAGCGAATACGCCTCCTGCCCGGTCGAGCAGCCCAGGCTCCAGATGCGTACTGGCTCGCGTCGCGTCCGCCCTTCGAGAAGGCGCGGGAATACCTTCGCTTTGAGCAGGTCGAAGGCCTGCGGATTGCGGAAGAAGCTGGTGACGCCAATCAGGATGTCGTGATACAGCGCATCGACTTCCGCCGGGTTCTGCTCGAGCACCTGGTTGTAGTCGCGCAGACTCTTCACCTTCTGCAGCACCATGCGGCGAGTCACGCGGCGATAGAGGGTGTTGTACTTGTAGTCGGCGAAATCCACGCCGGTGCCGCGGTGGAGCGCCTGCACGACCGCGCTCAGGTCGTGCCGGTCGGGCCGGGGCTGCGCGCCCGACTCCGGCGCAGTGTGGGGATGCCGGCCGATGCGCGCGATCTCACGCGCGATCGCGTCGGGCGGCAGCACGAAGTCGACCGAGCCCGACGCCACGGCACTGTGAGGCATGCCCTCGTGCTGCGCACTGGCGTCCTGCGCGAACGTGATGCCGCCCTCGAACTTGACCGCGTCGACCCCGAAAGTGCCGTCGCTCCCGGTTCCAGAAAGAATCACCGCGATGGCTTGATGCCCGCGATCCTCGGCCAGCGAACGCAGGAAGAGGTCGACCGGATGCGGCACGCCGCCGCCTTCCCGCGGCCGCAGTTGCAGGCGCCCCTGGGCGATGACCATGGTCTGGCCGGGCGGGATCACGTAGACGTGGTTCGGCTCGACCACCTGCTCATCGCGGACCTCCATGACGGGCAGGGGCGTGACTCGTGACAGGATCTCGGCGAGCGCGCTCACATGGCTGGGCGCCAGATGCTGCACGAACACGAACGCCATGCCGGTATCGGCCGGCAGCGCCGCCAGAAGTTGCCGGCACGCCTCCAGGCCTCCGGCCGAGGCGCCGATGCCGACAATGGGAAACGCTGACTTGATGGGCTGGTCCGGGGTGGTTCTGTTCAGCGTGGCGGCGTCGCTCAACCGTCTTTTCGGCATCTCGACCTCAGCCACAATGATGAGCGCACCAAGCGTGGCCGCGGCAAAGTATTCTCGACTGCCCTAGCGCGAACAACCTCCGCTCACCGTCCGGCGCTGGCTCCCGCTCGCGCCCGCTTGGCGACGTACATCGCCCGGTCGGCGGCGCTCAGCAATGCGTTCGGGTCGTGACTGTCGCGAGGCGAAAAGGCCCATCCCATGCTGGCGCTCACCTGTAACGTATGCGGGCCGATATCGTGGGGCCGGTGGAGCCCATCCGCGAGTGAGCGTTCCACGGCCGCAGCGTCGTCGGTATGTGCCAACCGATGCAATATCACCACGAACTCGTCGCCGCCGATGCGCGCCACCGTGTCAGCGGCCCGCACGCAACTGACCAGCCGGGTCGCCACTGACTGGAGCAGGAGGTCGCCGGTCTCGTGCCCGAGCTGGTCGTTGACGGTCTTCATGCCGTCGACGTCGAGGAAACATACCGCCACGGGGGTCTTGGTGGGTCCGGCGGCAGCCAATGCCTGCTGCAGTCGCCCCATCAGGCAACGCCGATTGGGCAAGCCGGTGAGCGGGTCGTGCAGCGCTCCGTGCGCCATGGCATTTGAGAGCGCGAGCGCCTCGCCGACATCGCGGCACACGTAGATGCGGCCGGCGAACTGACCGCGCTCGTCGCGAAGGACGCTTTCACAGACCTCGACGGCACGGGCGGGGCCCGTACGCGGTAGCAGTTGGTAGGGTTGCGCCTGGCCGGCGAGATGCCGGCTCAAACCCAACGCCCGACGCCGTTCGCGGCGCAGCACCTGTGAGACGTCGATGCCCACCATCTCCGCGTGCTTCCAGCCGGCCCCCCGCTCGGCAGCGGGATTCACGGACAGCACGCGGCCCGCGCTGTCGGTGACGATGACGGCGTCGGGCAGCGCGCTCAATATGGCAGCGGCGGTGAGCTGGCCGACCATCGCAGCCGACACCCCCGCCGGTCCAAAGCTGATGTCCGACGCGCTGGCGCCACCGTCGGGCGCCGTTCTGTCAGGCGACGGCACTGGCATTCGCGTCACGGAATCCCGACGGCCTCGTGGCCCCGGCTTCGCGCCGCGACTCGCACGCGGTGCAGCGTATGGCAAACGGCAGTGCTTCCAGCCGGCCGGGCGCGATGGGGTCATCGCACTCATGGCAGAAGCCGTAGCGCTCTTCCTCGAGCCTGAGCAGGGCTTCGTCGATCTTGTCGAGCGTTTCGGCCTTCATCTGGATGAGCGACAGGCGCAGTTCATCCTGCAGATCGGCATCGGCCAGTTCGGCGTCGTCTTGACTGCCCAGCGGTCGTGACGTCACGTCGGCGCGCACCCGCCGCAGGCCGCCGTGCACTTCGTCCATGATCATTCGGCGCCGGTCATTGAGCATGGCGCGAAGGCGCTGCTCGCGCTGTGCGGGACTGACCGGGTCGAATGTCCGTGCTACTGCGCGTGCCGCCATGTCGCCTCCAGTGTCCGCCCGGTCGCCGATGCAACCTACAGCAAGGAGCACGCCAGGTCCTCAGCCCAGGAAGATGCCACTACCGCCGGATCGCCCTGCCTCCGTGCTTACCTTCGGTAGCCCGAGGTCCAAACGCGGTAGCGGCACGGACTGCGGCTAAGCCGTGCCGGTGGCGTTGAGCTTGGTCACCGACGTGGCCGACGAAGCGATCACCATGGACTGCGACGCGGGCGCCATCGCGCCGCCCGACGGCGAGGTTGTGGCACACCCCTTGTA
>JBDTWC010000068.1:0-8383 GCA_040006875.1 Acidobacteriota bacterium
GAGAGCGCGCGCAGCGCGCGCGCCACTTCGGTCGGCGTCATGTCGCGCAAGTGCCGAGCTTCGAGATCGGCCATCCAACGCGCGAACGCGGTCGCTCTAGGTGCTGAAGTGAACATGGGTCCGTGGAGCTGACCAATAGAATAGTCTTCGTGGCTCTGAGGCCGCGCGGAGAAACGTGCAGTCGATGAAGCAGTGGGTGGTGGCGCTCGGCGTGCTCGTGGTGCTCGGCGCCGGTGCGGCGCTCGGCGTCGTGGCGCGGGTCACGCGTCAGGCCGAGCCGCGCATGCGCGAGGAAGTCCAACGCTGGCTGTCGGCGCGACTCAACAGCGACGTGCAGCTCGAGTCGCTCACCGTGACGTTGCGGCCGGCGCTGCGGGTCGAGGGCACCAACCTGGTGCTGCGCATCAAGGACCGGCCCGACCTGCCGCCCTTCATCTCGATCAAGCGCATCTCGGGCACGGGCGGATTCACGACGCTCAGAGCCAAGCGGCTGAGCGAGGTGCGCCTCGAGGGCGTGGAGATCGTCGTGCCGCCGGGCCGCAAGGCCGACTTGAAACCCCTGCGCGAGGCCACCCACGCGGTGGCTGCGGTGCCGGTCGATCCGGGCACGGTGCCGGCGCCGCCTTTCATCATCGAACGGCTGGTGGCCAGCTCCGCGCGTCTCATCGTGATGCCGCGTGATGCCGACCACGACTCGCAGGAGTGGGACATCCGCGATCTGAAGATGGAGCCGTTCTCGCTCGATGCCGCGGCGCCCTTCAGTGCCACCGTCGACACACCGCTACCCGCCGATCGGGCGGCGGTGTCGGGCACGGTGGGCCCGTGGCCGAGCGGTGAATTCGGCCGGTTGCCGATCGCCGCCAGCTACACGTTCGTCGGCGATGTCGGCGCCGTGCCCGGGCTCGACGGGCGCCTCGACGCATCGGGCGCGATTCTCGGCACACTCGAACGCCTCGCGACCAACGGAGTCGTGACGTCCAAAGCGATCGGCCTGCGCGGCAAGGACGCTGGCCGGTTGCCGATGACGACCGACTTCGAGGCCGTGCTCGACGGCACCAACGGCGACTTGTATCTCACCCGCGTGGCGACGACGCTCGGCGAGTCGGCCTTCCAGACCTCCGGCCAGGTGCTGCGCGAGAAGGGCAAACCGGGGCGTCATGTGGCCCTGAAAGTGGCGACCCTTGCGCGCGCGGAACTGGCCGATGTGCTGCGTCTGCTCATCGACGGCGCGCATCCGCCGATGAACGGCCGGCTCACGCTCAAAGGCACGCTCGACCTGCCGCCCGGCCAGACCGACGTGCTGCAGCGCCTCGCGATCGACGGGGCGTTCGAGCTGACGCGCACGCGCTTCGCCAACCCCGAGGTGCAGGCCAAGATCGATGACCTGTCCAGGAAAGGCCAGGGGAAGCCCGACGACGACACCATCGCCAAGGTTCCCTCGGAGCTACGTGGCCAGGTCCGGCTGCGGCGCCAACAGCTGTCGTTGTCGAGCGTGGTCTTCACGGCGCCAGGGGCCACCATCGAGGCGTCGGGCGAGTACGGCTTGGCCAGCGAGGAGATGCAGTTCCGCGGCGTGGCCAAACTCGACGCCACCTTGTCGCGCACGATGCGCGGTGCGCGGCGCGTGCTGCTGCGGCCGCTCGATCCGCTGTTCAGGAAGGATGGCGCCGGCACGCGCCTGGTCGTGGACGTGACCGGCACACGCAACGCCCCGGTCGTGGACCTGGACGTGGGCGCCTCAATCAAGGGCAGAAAATAACAGGCAGAGAATTGGGGTGGATGACGGGGTTCGAACCCGCGACCACCGGAGTCACAGTCCGGCGCTCTACCACTGAGCTACACCCACCGCTGCCTGAGCCCATAATCTTAACATGGTCCCGTTTCTCGGTCCCAACGACCCGTTGCCGCGGCCTGAATCGGCCCGCCGGCATCCCAACGGGCTGCTGGCGGCGGGCGGTGGCCTGTCGGTGGCGCGCCTGGTCGATGCCTATGGGCGCGGCGTCTTTCCCTGGTTCGGCGAGGACGATCCGGTGCTGTGGTGGTGTCCCGACCCGCGCCTGGTGCTGCCCACCGACGCCGTCCACGTCTCGCGCTCGCTCGCCCGACGCCTTAAGAAGGGCGGCTACCGCATCACCATCGACAGCGCCTTCGGCGCTGTGATGCGCGCCTGCGCCGAGCCCCGCGCCGATGACGCGGGCACGTGGATCACAGCCGAGATGCTGGCCGCCTACGAGGCCCTGCACGCGGCTGGATGTGCTCATTCCCTCGAGGTGTGGACCGGCGACGTCCTGGTCGGCGGCATCTACGGCGTGGCCATCGGCGGCGCGTTCTTCGGCGAGTCGATGTTCTCGCGCGTCACCGACGGGTCCAAGATCGCGATCGTCTGGCTGGCGGCCCAGCTGGCGCGCTGGGGGGTGCCGTTTATCGACTGCCAGGTGCGCTCCGACCATCTCGTCAGCCTGGGGGCAGTCGAGGTGCCGCGGCGGGAGTTTCTGCGTCGGCTGGAGCCGCTCGTGGCGGCGGCCCCGCCCGCGTCGTGGCGCCTTGACGACGACCTCCGGCCGTGATGGCCTAAGATCACGACATGTCACCCTCCGTTCCTGCCGGCGCCGATCCAGGCGGCAGCGTCGTCACCGAGCCCCGGCCTGGCCTGGACTCGGTCACGCCCCGGATGTGGCGCGTGCTCCTGCATAACGATGACTTCACCACCCAGGAGTTCGTGGTCTGGGTGCTCGAAACGGTGTTCCGCAAGGATTCGGCCGACGCGTTCGAGATCATGCTGCACGTGCACCACGCCGGGATCGGCGTGGCCGGCATCTATACCAAAGAGATTGCCGAGACGAAGGTGGCGGCCACCGAGCGGCTCTCCGAGCAACACGAGTTTCCGCTCCGCGTCTCGATGGAGCCCGAGCCTGAGGAGGCCAAGCGGTGAGTGCGACCCCAGTCCCATTCGCGCCCGACACGCTGGAGACCATCCGGCGCGCGTTTCGCTTCGCGGCCGACCGGCGTCACGATCTGGTCACGCTCGAGCACCTGCTGCGCGCTCTGGTCGACGACCCGAAGGGCCGCGCCGCGCTGCAGGCCCTGAACGTCGATCTGCCGCAGCTCACCCACGACCTCGACGACGTGTTGGAGCGCGCGCACACGCCGGTGCCGGGCGCCAAGCCGGTCAAGCCGGAGTCGACCGTGGCCTTCGACCGCGTGGTCGAGCGCGCCGTGGTGCACGCCGCATCGTCGAGCGCACAGGAGGTCGACAGCGGCAGCTTGCTGGTCTTCCTGCTGCAGGAGGACGACTCGCACGCCGCCTACTTCCTGACCCGGCAAGGCGTCAATCGCCTGCGTCTGCTCCGCGCCGTGGCGCACGCGCCGGGCGCCACGCCGGGTGTGCGCACGCCCGAAGACGAGGCGGGTCCGAAGGATCCACTCGCGGTCTACGCCGTGGAGCTGGTGGAGAAAGCGCGCCAGGGGCAGATCGATCCGCTCATCGGCCGCCAGCTCGAGATCGACCGCGTCATCCAGGTGTTGTGCCGGCGACGGAAGAACAACCCGCTGCTGATCGGCGAGCCAGGCGTGGGCAAGACCGCGCTGGCCGAAGGGCTGGCGCTGCGCATCGCCGAAGACCAGGTGCCGCCCGGCCTGAACGCCACCAAGGTCTACGCGCTGGATCTCGGCGCGCTCGTGGCCGGCACGCGCTACCGCGGCGACTTCGAGGAACGCGTGAAGCAGGTGCTCACGGCCCTCGAACAGCAGCCGGGTGCGATCCTCTTCATCGACGAGATCCACACGCTGGTCGGGGCCGGATCGGCATCCGGCGGCACCATGGACGCCGGCAACCTGCTCAAGCCGGCGCTCGCGTCGGGAGCGCTGCGGTGCATCGGCTCGACCACCTTCGCCGACGTCAAGCAGGGGTTCGACCGCGACCGCGCCCTGTCGCGGCGCTTCCAGAAGATCGAAATCCTGGAGCCGTCGGAAGCCGAGGCGGTCGAGATTCTGAAGGGTTTGCGCGGCCACTACGAGCGTCACCACGGCGTGCGTTACAGCGACGAGGCGATTGCCGCCGCGGTGTCGCTGTCGGCCCGCTACCTCAAGGACCTGCACCTGCCCGATAAGGCCATCGACGTGATCGACGAGGCCGGCGCCGCGATGAAGCTCAAGGTGGCGCCCGGGCCGGCCGGGCCAGCGGCGCCGGTGGCCGCGGCCGTGGCCGACGCGCCGGTTGCGACCAATCCGGCGGCCGAGCCAGTCCGGTCGCTGCCCCTTCCCGTCGTGGAGGTGGCCGAGATCGAAGCGGTCGTGGCCAAGATGGCGCGCGCGCCAGTGCAGTCGGTGTCGAGTGACGACAGGACCGCGCTCAAGAACCTCGAAGACGAGCTGAAGCGCGTGATCTTCGGTCAGGACGACGCCATCGCCGAGGTGTCGTCGTCGATTCGTCTGTCGCGCTCGGGCCTGCGCGCGCCCGACAAGCCGATTGGCAACTTCCTGTTTGCGGGCCCCACCGGTGTCGGCAAGACCGAGCTCGCCAAGCAACTCGCGCGCGTGCTCAACGTGGAGTTCCTCCGCTTCGACATGTCGGAGTACATGGAGAAGCACGCGGTGTCGCGTCTCATCGGCGCGCCGCCGGGCTACGTGGGCTACGAGGAGGGCGGCCTGCTCATCGACGCGATCCGCAAGG
Source organism: Acidobacteriota bacterium (assembly GCA_040006875.1). Taxonomy (GTDB): domain Bacteria; phylum Acidobacteriota; class Vicinamibacteria; order Vicinamibacterales; family UBA2999; genus CADEFD01. Next base: position 4,673 of record JBDTWC010000068.1, read on the forward strand.
CGCCGCATGCGGTCTTGCTGCTCGACGAGATCGAGAAGGCGCACCCGGATCTGTTCAGCATCCTGCTCCAGGTGATGGATCACGCCACGCTCACCGACACGCACGGGCGCAAGGCCGACTTCCGGCACGTGATCCTGATCATGACGACCAACGCCGGCGCCCGCGACCTGTCGGGCCGGAAGCTCGGCTTCGGGGAGTCGGCCGAGGGCAGCAAGGCCACGGCGGTGCTCGAGCGAGTGTTCGCGCCCGAGTTCCGCAATCGTCTCGATGCCACCGTGCACTTCAAGCCGCTCGGCGCGCCCGAGATCATGCGCGTGGTCGACAAGCACGTGGCCGAACTGCAGGCCCTGGTCACGGCGCGGGGGGTGACCATCGCGCTCACACCGGCGGCCCGGCAGTGGCTGGCCACCAAGGGCTTCGACAAAGCCTTCGGCGCGCGGCCGATGGCGCGGCTGATCGAGAGCGCGGTGAAGAAGCCGCTCTCGGAGTTGCTGCTGTTCGGCGACATCACGCCGGGCACGACGGTGACAATCGACGAAGAGGGCGGAGCCATTCGCCTGCGGGCAGGAGCGTAGCGATGGAGTTCACGGTTGACCGGTACCTCGACGACGGCTCCACGAGCCTCATCACACTGGCCCTGCGCAGTCGCACGACCGAGGCCCACAGCGTGCTCTCGGCCCTCGACGCCGGCCAGAAGGCCGCCGTGCACGCCGCACTCGCCCGGGCCATGGACGACATCACGGCGGTGATGCGCCCGGTGGCCGCAGCGCTGCCCGAGCGGCGCGGATAAAAGCCCGGTCGCGTGGAGTGCGCTGATAGAATCAGCACCACGCGCCCGTAGCTCAGCTGGATAGAGCATCGGACTTCGAATCCGAGGGCCGCAGGTTCGAATCCTGCCGGGCGCACCAACGCACTGCTTCGAGCCTTCGTGAGTCGCCCGTGAAACTGACCGACCTGCGCGGCATCCTTCGCTACATCCCGCACTACCGCGAGAAGGTCTTCATTCTCGCCATCGATGGGGCGATCGTCACCGACGAGAACTTCGCCAACATCCTGCTCGACGTGGCCGTGTTGCGCTCGCTGAACATACGCGTCGTGCTGGTGCATGGCGCCTCGGCGCAGATCGAACAGCTCGGCCGCGAGCAGGGCATCGTGCCCAGCGACCTCGAGGGCTCCGGCCGCACCGACGCCGCCACGCTGAAGCTGGCGCTCACGGCCGCCAATCGTCTCACCCACGAGATTCTCGAAGGGCTCTCTGCCAACGACCTGCGCGCGGCCACGACCAACGCGGTCATCGCGCACCCCTCCGGCATCATCCACGGCGTCGATCGGGAGTTCACCGGCAAGGTGGAACGGGTCGACACCGAGCTGCTGCAGACGCTGCTCGCGCACGGCATCGTGCCGGTGGTGCCGCCGCTCGGTCTCGACGGCGACGGCCGCACCTACCGCGTGAACTCCGACGCCGCGGCCGTGGCCCTGGCCGGGGCGCTCTCCGCCATCAAGTTGATCTACATCACGTCCGAGGACGGCCTCATGCTGCACGGGCAGTTGATCCGGCAGATGAGCGTCGAGGATCTCGAGCTGCGCCTCCAGAAGCAGCGGCACGAGTTCCGGCCCGAGAGCGTGTCGAAGGCGCAATACGCGGCCGAGGCGTGCCGCGCCGGTGTGCAGCGGGTGCACATCATCAATGGCCGCGAAGACGAAGGGCTGCTGGCCGAAGTCTTCTCCAACGAAGGCATCGGCACGCTCATCTACGCCAACGAGTACCAGCAGATCCGGCCGGCCAAGAAGAAGGACGTGCACGCGATCCTGGCCCTCATCCAGAAGGGCATCGAGGCTGACGAACTGGTGCCGCGCAGCCGGGCCAGCATCGAGAAGGCGATCGGCGACTTCTACATCTTCGAGATCGACAAGAACCCGGTGGCCTGCGTGGCTCTGCATGCCGACCAGGACGCGGCCAAGGGCGAACTGGCGTGCCTCTACGTGGGCGCGACCCACGAGCATCAAGGCATCGGCCGCACGCTGGTGCAGTATGTCGAGAGCCGCGCGCGCGAGCTCGGCCTCAAGGTGCTGTTCACGTTGTCGACGCAAGCGTTCACCTACTTCCAGTCGAAGGGCGGCTTCCGCGAGGGCACGCCCGACGACCTGCCGCCGGCCCGGCGCGAGAAATTCGATCGCAGCGGCCGGAACTCGCGCGTGCTGGTCAAGAAGCTGAACTGATCCAGCCATCCAAGGCATGGATGCTCACGTTTGCATGAGCCAGACTGCGTCTGGCCTGAGCGCGCGTGAGCGCGGGCTATGATGGCCTGCTGATGCCCAAGCCCGTGCCCGTCCCAGAGAATTGGGCGGAGCTTCCCGACGAGCAACTGCTCGATCTGCGGATGTGCGATCTGCCGATCGCGCTTGCCGGCAGCATCATGCAGACCCGCATCGCGGAACGGCAGGCCGAGCTCGACATGAGCGAGTTGCGGGTGCCGGTGCACTATTACCTGGCCGAGGAGTGGTTCACGCCCGACGGCGCCACGGCCATGGCCGTGCCGTTCTACCTGGCGCATCCGCGGCTCGAGAAGCTCGAACGCGCGCAGATGCTCGAAGTGGAAGGCGGCGACTACGAGTGGTGCATGCGCATCCTGCGCCACGAGGCCGGGCACGTCGTCGACAACGCCTACAAGCTGCGCCTGCGCCGCCAGCGCAAGCTGCTCTTCGGCAGCTCCTCTGAACCGTATCCCGAGTTCTACACCCCGAAGCCGTACAGCAAGAGCTTCGTGATGCACATCGACCCGTGGTACGCGCAGAGTCATCCCGACGAAGACTTCGCCGAGACCTTCGCGGTGTGGCTCACGCCGGGGGCGTTCTGGCAGGAACGCTACGTCGGATGGCCGGCGGCGAAGAAGCTGGAGTACGTCGACGGGCTGATGCGCTCGCTGCGCGGCCTCCAGGCGCTCATCGACGCACCCGGCGAGATGGAGCCGCTCAGCAAGGTGCGCAAGACCCTGCGCCAGCACTACCGCCGCAAGCGCCGTCACTACGGCGTGGAGCGTCCGAAGTTCTACGACCGCGAGCTGCGCCGCCTCTTCTCGGACGCGCCCGAGCATGCCAACAACATGTCGGCGGTGCAGTTCCTGAGCCGCATCCGTCGCCCGGTGCGTCGACTTGTGGCAAGCTGGACCGGCATCTACCAGTACACCATCGATCAGGTCTTCGAAGACGTCAGCGCCCGGTGTCGCGAACTACGCCTGCGCCTGGCGGTTCCCGAAGATCAGGCGCGCGAGGAATTCACGGTGTTCCTCACGGTGCAGACCATGAACTACCTGCACAGCGGCCGGCACCGGGTGGCGCTGTGACGACCGAGAGAGGCACGAGAGACGCGATGAGGCAGACAGGGTGAAACCGGCACGTGTGCTCCTGCTGGTGCACAAACATCTCATTCCGCCCGACGCTCCGAGCGACGAAGAAATCGCCGGCGCCGACTGGAAAATGGAATGGGACGTGATCTCGACGCTGCGCAAGCGTGGTCACGAGCTGCGCACCATCGGCGTCAGCGACGACCTGTCGCCGATCCGGCCCGCGATCGACCAGTTCAAGCCGACCATCGTCTTCAATCTGATGGAGGCGTTCGCCGACGTCGGCGTGTTCGACCAGAACGTCGTCAGCTACCTCGAGCTGCTGCGCGTGCCCTACACCGGCTGCAACCCGCGCGGCCTCACCCTG
>JBDTWC010000069.1:0-8375 GCA_040006875.1 Acidobacteriota bacterium
CGTTCGACGAGCGGGCGCCCGACGCCGCCATCTACCTGCAGGGCACCGACCTGGCGATCGAGGTCGACCTGGGCGCCGGCGGCGCCTACACGGCCACCGTCTGGACCTGCGACCTGTCGAAGATGTACGTGCAGATCAATGCCGAGTACCGGACCTAGCTGACGTGGCCAAACACTTCCTGTCACTCTTGGACTTCACGCCCGACGACGTGTCGCGCTGCCTCGAGCTGGCCTCGTCGCTCGGGGCCGACCGGCGCGCGCGCCGGATCAGCGCGCATGGCTCCGCGCTCGCCGGCCGCCAGATCGGACTGCTCTTCGAGAAGCCGTCGCTGCGCACGCGCGTCACGTTCACGATCGGCGTGGGCGAACTCGGCGGCAGCATCGTCGACATCCCGTCGGACGTGATGCACGCCGACCGCGAGCCCCTGCACGACGTGTCGCGCAACCTCGAGCGGTGGATCGACGCGGTCGTCATCCGTACGTTCGCGCAGGCCCGGCTGTCGATCTTCACCGAGTCGGCGCCGGCCCTGCGGGTCGTGAACGCGCTCTCGGACGAGGAGCATCCGTGCCAGGCGCTCGCCGACGTGCTGACGCTGCGCGAGCGCTGGGGCACGATTGCCGGGCGCACGATCGCGTTTGTCGGCGACGGCAACAACGTCGCGACGTCGCTCGCGCACGCCTGCCTGATGCTGGGCGCGCACGTGCGCGTGGCCACGCCCAAGGGCTACGCGCTGCCCGTCGAGGTCGCCTCAGCGGCCGAACGCATCGCCGTGGGCGGGGCCGAACTGAAGCAGTTCATCGACCCGCGGGAGGCTGTGAAGGGCGCCGACGCGGTCTACACCGACGTCTGGACGTCGATGGGCCAGGAAGTGGAAATCGCCGAGCGCACGAAGATTTTCTCGCGCTACCAGGTGAACGAGGCGCTCATGGCGCGCGCCAAGCCCGACGCCATCTTCATGCACTGCCTGCCCGCGCATCGCGGCCAGGAAGTGACCGACGACGTGATCGAGTCGTCGGCGTCGGTGGTCTTCGACCAGGCGGAGAACCGCCTGCACGCGCAGAAAGCGATGCTCGTCACCCTCTTTTCCTGACGGAGGCTTCGTGCGGATCGACCTGAACGCCGACCTCGGCGAGTCCTTGGGCGCCTGGACCATGGGCCAGGACGCGCTCCTGATGCCGCTCATCACCTCGGCCAACGTGGCCTGCGGCTTCCACGCCGGCGACCCGGGCACGATGCGGGCCACGGTGCGGCTGGCACGCGCCCACGGCGTGGCGGTGGGCGCCCATCCCGGCTTCCCCGACCTGGGCGGTTTCGGCCGCCGCGAGATGCAGCTGCGTCCCCAGGAAGTCGAAGACCTCGTGCTCTACCAGATCGGCGCGCTCGCCGCGATCGCGCACAGTGAAGGAGTGCGGCTCCAGCACGTGAAGGCGCACGGCGCGCTCTATAACATGGCGTGCCGAGACGAGGATCTGGCCGAGGCCGTCGCCAAGGCGGTGCTGGCCTTCGACCCGACGCTCGTCCTGTTCGGGCTGCCCGGCTCGGCGCTGCTCCAAGCGGGCCTCGACGCCGGACTGCCGGTGGCCGCCGAGGCCTTCGCCGACCGCGCCTATCACGCCGACGGCAGCCTGGCGCCGCGCTCGGAGCCGGGGAGCGTCATCTACGAGGTCGACGCGGTGGTGACGCGGGCCGTGCGCATGGCGTGCGAGGAAACGGTGGTGGCGAGCGACGGCACCGTGATGCGCTTTGAAGCCGACACCTTGTGCCTGCACGGCGACACGCCGGGCGCCGCGCTGCTCGCCGCCGCGGTGCGGCGGGGCTTGGAAGACGCCGGCGTGACGGTGGCGTCACTCACCCGGCGCTGACGACTCTGTAAGAGCAGCGACGAAGTCGTACGTCCCCAGACGGTCCACGCTGGCAACTTCGGCCAATTTCTCGTCGGCACGAAGCTTGAAGCAGGCTTTCGCGTCGCCAGTTCTGTTGTTTGCGGTTTGGTGCCGTGAACGCTGGGGGGAGCCAGGCTGGCGACACCTTTCTGCAAGGGCGACTCCGGGCAACCGGGGTCGCCCTGTTGCCCGTCTGGCGATTCGTCGATCTCGCGATCGGGTGTGCGAACGCTGAAACCGACCCCGCCTACTGACCGGCGCCTTCGGGATAGAGGAGCGCCAGCCGCAGTTCCTTGGCCAGCCCATCGACACTGGCGGCGCGCTTCCACGCGCCGTCGGTTTCAAAGCGCAGCGCGCCGATGCGGCGGCCCCACGGCGCGATGGCCCGGCCGATGGCCCGGAAGTCGGTGCGCTCGGCGTGCTGCTGCTCCACCGCGCGCACCACGTCGGGCGCCACGCGCACGAAAGCCCGCAACGCGGTCGCGGAGCGCACGCTGTACTTGCGGCCGTGCCACGCCGTTTCGAACACCGACGAGACCTGCTTCAGGTAGTTGACGAAGAAGGTCTTCGAGTCCTCGCGGAACTGCGCCGCCTTGCGCGGTCCGCCGAGCGCTTCGTCGTCGGCGAAGAGGCGCTTGAACTCCTGCGCCAGCGGCGCCTGCGCCACGCGGCCCTTGCCGACGCCGAGCAGCTTGATCTCGTTGTGGAGCGGCGAGTCTTCACGGTCGTTGAGCGCGCGCACCACGTCGTGCGCCGCGGCCAGCGCCTCGTCGCGATAGAGCTGGCGGCCTGACAACGACACCAGGTGCGAGGCGTTGAGGCGGGTGTGCTTGGCGTTGATGGTGACGAACATCTGCACCACGTGGTCTTCGGGCAGACGGTCGAAGATGATCGCCGGCACGGTGAACTGCTCACCTTCGAACCGCTCGATGTCGGCATGCAGGGCCAGCAGTCGATGCTGACCATCGATGGCGCGCAGGATGCCTTCGCGTTCCGGCACCTTCAAGCGACCGAGCGAGCTGCCCGATTCAATCGGCTCGAACGACAGCTTCTCGTCGCACGAGATGATCACGGCGCCGGGAATCGACGGCAGGTCGCGCGCCTGGCGGCACTGCTCGTAGTACTCGACCAGCTCGTCGATCTTCTTGCGGATGATCTGGCGCTGATAGGCCTTCTCGCTCGACGCGATGCGGCGTTCGAGCAAGTCCCAGCGAATCTTGGTGGGGGCTTTCTTCCCGCCGCGCACCCCCCCGGCACTCTGATCTCCGTAGCTGAGCACCTCGAACCGCACCAGCTTGTCGATGTCGCTGGCCGTCAATGACGCTTGGTAGAACTGCACACCGAACTGCTGCATTCGAATGGCGGCGACGCTGATCATAGGAGTCCGTTGGACGGCCGGATTTTACTGGCGTGTCACCGGGTTCACCAACCTTTTTTCGTGAATCGCGTCCGTGCGGTCAGACCCGCCGTTCCGGTCGTTTCACCTAACCGACACAATTCAAAGGACTTGGTGACGCGCGAGACTGCGGCGGGAGGGGCGCCAACCACCTCGGACCCGGTTCACTGGCGGGCCGCGGTCAGCACGACCTGCGGATCAGCGATCGTGAACCCCGTCACGCGTCCGGCGGCCGCCCGGGCGAAGGCGATCGTGACCGACGGCACACCCGGGGTGAAGAACACCAAGTCGCCTGCGTGCAGCAAGTTCCGGCGGTCGGCGCCGGGACGCTCGATGCCGAGCTGGTCGTTGCGTACCTCGATCACGAAATAGTCACGCGGCCCGCTGCCAAAGCCGTACTGGCCGACCACGGCATCGCGGTCCGCCGGAGTGATGGGCTCGGTGGCCGGGCGCACGTCGGCGCCGCCGAGCGACTCCAGATAGGCCACCACCGCGGCTGCGCCGGCGCCGCCGGCCCGGGCGTGAGCGAGCAGGGGGATGCCGTGCGGGCCCAGGATGCCCTGAATGCCGGCGCGCGCGACCACGAACGCCCTCACCACGTCGAGCTGGCCCAGCATGGCCGCCGAGAACATGGTCGGCTGCGCGCCGTGGGCGAGCAGAAACTCCGCGATCTCGCGCCGGCCGGTGTGCGCAGCGGCGCCGAGCGCCGATTCCCAGTCGCCGAAGCCCCAGTCGATGGCGGCGCGAGCCAGAGCCGGGTGGCGTTCGACCAGCTCGCGGACTCGTACCAGGTCGACGTGCGACTTCCCCACCACTTCTTTGGCGAGCGCAGGATCCTGGCGCGGCACCCAGTCAGCGACCGACGGTGGCGGCGCCGGCGCGGCCGCCACGTTCCACGCGGTTGCCGGCAGGACGGCGCCGGCCAGGCCGGCCAGGGGCAGTGCGGTGACGAATCGGCGGCGAGTGGACTCTGGCATCTGGCACCTCTCAGGAGCACGCATGGGCCACGAGCCTGCGCCCATCCCCGGACCTGCGCAATGCCGGAACGTCCGAGGACGCCGTCAGGCGCCAACTCACGCTGGCGCAACTACTTGGAGGGGCTGGTCAGGACCGCGCGGCGGCCGCGACGAAGGCGAGCACGGCTCGTTCGGCCTCCGCCACGACGTCGCCTTCAAATGCGAACACGTCTGCCGGCGTGCGGATGAACCTCTGCGCCGACAGATGCACCTGGTCGTTCAGGCGGATGAAGTGGACGATGAAGCGGAAGTCGTCGTTCTGCCGCTGCAGTTGGCCGAGCACGAGGTAGTCGGCAGCAAGCGTGGTGGCAAGCGTGCGCAGGTTCCTGAGGTTGCGCGGCTGACGCAGCGGCGCAGCGTTCCCGATGACGCCCACCCGGCCCGGGGCCACGGCGGTAAGGCGGGTGACGACGACATCCGAGAGCCCATGCACGAACCCGTCGAGCGCGGCGTCGCCGGTTTCGTTGTCGAAGATCGACACGGCCACGGTGCTGCCGGGCGAGTCGACAGCGGCCCGCAGTCGCCATCCGGCCACCGCGGCGGCGGTGGCCGCGGCCGTGGCGAGCAGCCATCGGCGCGTGCTCCCAGGCGCGGCCGCATCTGCGTCGGGTGCGGCCGCGATGACCTCGGCCGGCGCGGCCTCGGGCGCGGGGGCGGTCGGGTTCGAAGGCACGGCGCCGGTGGTCACCGGCGCGACGAACCGATAGCCGCGCTTGGGCATCGTCTGCACGAAGCGCGGGTTGTCACCGCTGTCGCCGAGCGCCGAGCGCACCTGGCCAACGCAGTAGGCCAGCCCGCGGTCGTAGTCGACGTGGGTATCGCTCCCCCAGATCGCCTCGCGCATTTGGTCGCGCGTCACGAGCGCACCGGCACCGGCCAGCAGCCGCGCCAGCGCTCGCGCCGGCTGCGGCTCGAGCGCTACTCGCCGCCCTTCACGCGTGAGCTCGAGCGAGCCGGCGTCGAAGGAGAAGATGCCGAAGGTGTAGATCATGGGCCTCCAGCCCCATCACTTGATGATCAAGAGCCGGTAGTTGGCCGAATGCATGAACTGCACGCCCTGCTCGAGCAGCACGGCGTCGTCCTCGATCGGAATGCGCAGCTTCTTGCCGCCCCACTCGGCGATCGGAGAATAGGCGAAGTACTCGAACGAGAACATGTGCTGCAGGTGCAGCGTGAAGGTGCTCTGCAGCGGCTGCCACGTGGTCAGCGACGGCCCGCTGCCGTGGCCGGTGTTGCCCACGGGATGGAAGCCGTAGGTGATGTCGGTCTTGGCGTCGGCATTCGGTTTGTTGAACTCGATCACGCCGAAGCCGGCGGCAGTGAGCGCGGCGTCCATGGCCGCCATCGTCTCTGTGCCGGTGCGGCCGGGCTGAATCGCGGGCTTGATCGCGTCGCGCGCCGACAGCGCTTTGGTGAAGGCCTCGCGAATGCTCTTGGGCGGCACGGTTTCGCCCGGCTTGAGCACGTAGGCGACCCGCTTCACGTCGGTGCCGAAATTCATCAACTGCACACCCCAGTCGATCATCATCACGTCGCCTGGCTGCACGATCCGATCGGTCGAGGTCGCGACGATGCCCTCCGGGCCGGTCACGTAGACCGACGGCATGTCGAACTCCGAGCCGAGACCGCGCTCGAGCAGGCGATCCTGCAGCCACCACGCGACGTCTTCGAGCGTGGTCTTGCCGACGGTGATCACGTCGTTCGACAAGGCCCGTTCGGTCAGCTGGATGGCGATGCCGGCCGCTTCGCCGAAGGCGACGATTTCCGACGCCACGCTGCGCGAGCGGAACTCGCTGACCAGCCGCTCGGCACTCAGGAAGCGCGCCGCATACGGCTCACCGAGCGTCTTCACCAGGTGCTGATGCATGGTGTGGCTGAGGCCATCGGCCGGGCCGATCTCGTCGGACATGTTGATGCCGATGTGTTTCGGATCCCGCTCCCGCACCACCTGCGCGAGCGACGAAGCCGGTCCGAAGCTGTCGTAGGCGCCCGACTGCTCGATCAGGTAGCCGCTCGGCCCGAGCGCCAGCCGCTCCACTTTCTCGCCGCGCCGGAAGAACACGTAGTAGCCGAGGCCGGACACGTAGCCGCGCCCGAGATCTTCCCACAGCGGATCGGTGTGGTTCTCCTTCACGGCCACGATCCACATGTCGAGGCCGGCGTTCTTCATCGCCGTGGGCAACACCTGCTCGAACTTGTCGAGGCGGATCTGCCGTTGCATCTCCCAGCGTCGCCGCGCCTCTTGCGCCTCGCTGCCGCTCGCCGCCATCGCCACGAGCACCATCGCCGCCACGAACCGCATCGTCGTCATCCTGGAGCCTCTCCGTGATCCCCGCACACTACAACAGCTTCGCCGCCAGCCGTTTCAACACCACCGGCCGGCGATCGAGTTCGGTGACCCAGACGCGCGCCCTGGGGATGAGGCGCACGAGGCCGTAGGACGCCGCCACCGTGGCCACGAGCGACAGCTCGAGCGGCAGGCGCCGTTTGATCAGAATCGCGATCCCGCCGTAGACCAGCTCCACGTGCACCCAATAGGCAAAGAGCGAGGCGGCACCGAGGGTGGCCAGGGCCGCGCCGAGCCAGGCGGGCATACGGCGGCGCAGCGCCCACATCAACGGCAGCAGCGCCACCGTGAAACCGAGACGGATGGCGAAGAAGGTGGGCGAGGCGCCCCAGAACGCCGATGCGCCGGGCGGATAGATCGTGGGCTGGAGCGATGCCCAGTAGGCCGCGGCGGTGCCCGCCCCGGCCAGCACCGCCAGCGTGAGGAGCAGCCGCCGTTCGTCGCGCGGGTCGCGAATCGCCCCGAGCGCCGCGCCCACGGCCATGCCGGCAAAGGCGAAGGCCGCCCATGGGAAGAGCGTGAAGTTCGAGTGGTTGCCGTCGGGCCGGAGGTACCACTGCAGCACTGACGGGAGCGTGTCGAGTCCGGGTGCCGAACGCACCAGCGGCGCAGCCATCGCCACCGCACCCGCGGCCGCGCTCGCCAGGGCCACGCGTCCCGCGGTGGTTGCCGCCGCGCCCCACAACGCCGCGCCCACGACCAGCGACAACCCCATCACGTTCAGGATGTCGACTTTAAGCAGACCCACGGGCGCGCCGAGACCGAGCACGAAGGACTGCAACCTGAACAGGAACGCCAGTCCGAAGATGATCCAGCCACGGCGCAGCAGCGCCCGCGTGGCGCTGGCGCGCGACAGGCCGGCGCGCAGCTTGGCTGTACCCGAGAGCGACGTGCCGAGACCGGCCAGGAACAGGAAGGCCGGTGCGGCGATGCCGCCCACGAACGTCGACCAGTAGAACGCCGTGCGGGTGCGATCGGCGTCGCGCGTCCACGCGTCGACGACATGCGACAGCACCATGATGATCACGGCCAGGCCGCGCACCCAGTCGAGCCAGACGCGACGGGTCGGGGCCGCAGTCACCGTCGTCAGGGCAGGACCTCGAACGAGGTCGTGAACGCGATGTCCTGCCGCAGCGAGTGCCACACCGAGCAGTACTTGTCGTGCGACAGCGCGATGGCGCGTTCCACGGCCGCCGCCGGCACCTCGCCCTCGACCCGGAAGCGCAGCACCACCGTGGTGAAACGGCTGGGGGGCTCGGGGGCGCGTTCGGCGGTCAGGTCGGTAGCAAGCGCGCGCAGCGGGTGCCGGCCCTTGACGATGATATCGACCACGTCCACGGCCATGCACCCGGCCAAGGCCAGCGCCAGCGCCTGCACCGGCGACGGACCGGTCTTTGATTGACCGTCGATGGACAGCGGCACGCCGTTGCTGACGGTGTTGAAGCGCAGATCGCCGTCCCAGTTGAGGGTCACATAAATCGGAGGTTTCGCCACGGCGGGAGCGTACTACAAGCCTCCCGCCCATGGTCACGGCTGCGCTGCCCGCCCCATCCGATTGAGATGCGCACGGGTCAGCGCCTCGCCCCGAAAGACCACGGCGTCGATGGCCCGCGCGTGACGGATATCGGCGAGTGGATTGGCCGTGGTCACGACGATGTCGGCGCCGTGGCCGACGGCGAGTTCGCCCAGATCGGGCAGCGCCAGCAGCAGCGCCGCGTCGAGTGTGGCTGCCC
>JBDTWC010000070.1:0-8330 GCA_040006875.1 Acidobacteriota bacterium
GACCGTCAGCGAACTGATTGCGTACTTCCTGGCGTTGAAAGGAGAAAGCGGCAGGGAGCGCGAGTTCCGGGATCGCTTCGACCTCATGGCGCTGCAGCGCAACCTCAAGGCGCTCGGCACCTTCGGCTACCAGACGACCACGCGCGGCAATCCGGTCTACATGCAGTACGTGCCGCGCACCTTGTCCTACGTGCGCCGCACCATCACGAGCGACGCGCGCTACGCGCGTCTCGCCGAGCTGCTCGGCGGTCAGATCGACGAGCTGCGCTACAATTCGCCACCATCGTGAGTGACGCCCGTTTCTCGGTTTCCACGTTCCTGTTCCACCAATCACGCCTCGACCGCGAGCATCTGGTCCACATCGCGGCCCACGGCTTCGGCGGGGTGGAGCTGTTCGCGCTGCGCTCCCATTTCGACTACACCGACGCGCGCGCCGTGGCGCAAGTGGCGGAGTGGCTCGACGACACCCGCCTGCAGCTGACCGCCGTGCACGCGCCGACGGCACTGAGCTGGGCCGATGGAGCCTGGACCGGCACCCTCTCGATCGCGTCAAGCCAGGCCGACAGTCGGGTGGCCGCCGTGGCGGAGATGGAGCAGACGCTGCGGCTGGCGCGCGTGCTGCCTTTCGCCACGCTGGTGCTGCACGTGGGCGTGCCCGAAGCCTTCGCCCGGCCGGGCGACAACGACGCCGCCGCCGCCCGGCGCAGCCTCGAGACGATCATCGCCACCGCCGCCGGCTGCGGCGTGCAGGTGGCGCTCGAAGTGCAGACCAATGCGCTCTCCACGCCGGACGCGCTGGTGGCGTTCATCGAGGAGCTCGCCGACGGGCCGGCCACCGGGATCTGTCTCGATGTCGGGCATGCGCGGCTCCTGGGCGACCCGGTCGATGCCATCGAGACGGCGGCGGGCCATATCGTGGCCGCCCACGTGCACGACACGCGCGGCTCTCGCGACGACCATCTGGTGCCCTACGATGGGTCGATCGCGTGGGCGCCGGCTCTGCTGGCGTTCCAAAAGGTGGGCTACGCTGGCCCGTGGACGTTCGAGCTGGCGCCGGCCGCCTCACTCGTGGCCACGCTGGCGCGTGCCGCCGAGGCCCGCCAGCGCTTCGAACACAGTCTCGGAATCAATGACGAGTTGATGAGCTCATGAGCATTCCTCACGTTCCCATTGCGAAGATCGGCGACTACGTCGGGCAGGACGTGACGCTGGCCGGCTGGCTGCACAACCGCCGATCGAGCGGCAAGATTCACTTCCTGGTGGTGCGCGACGGCACCGGCTTCATCCAGGTCGTCATGGGCAAGAACGACGTCGGCGAGGAAGCCTTCCAGAAGGCCGACCATCTCTCTCAAGAGACGTCGATCGTGGTGCGTGGGAACGTGCGCGCCGACGCGCGCGCCAAGAGCGGGTTCGAGCTGGTGGCGTCGGGCCTCGACGTCGTCGGCGCGTCGCACGACTACCCGATCACTCCCAAGGAGCACGGCGTCGACTACCTGATGGACCGGCGCCATCTATGGATTCGCGCCGAGCGCCAGACCGCCATCCTGAAGGTGCGTCACGAAGTGGTCAACGCGGTGCGCGACTTCTTCAACCACGACGGCTTCATCCTGGCCGACACGCCGATCTTCACGCCGGCCGCGTGCGAAGGCACGACCACGCTGTTCCCGGTGCAGTACTTCGACGACACCACCGCCTATCTCACGCAGAGCGGTCAGCTCTACAACGAGGCCAACGCGATGGCGCTCGGCAAGGTCTACTGCTTCGGCCCGACCTTCCGGGCCGAGAAGAGCAAGACCCGGCGCCACCTGACCGAGTTCTGGATGGTCGAGCCCGAGATGGCCTACGCCGATCTCGACGACGTGATCAGCCTGGCCGAGCGCCTGGTCACGAGCGTGGTCGCGCGCGTGCTCGACCAGCGCGCGACCGAGCTGAAGCTGCTCGAGCGAGACACCACCAAGCTCGAAGGCGTGAAGACCCCGTTCCCGCGCCTGACCTACGACGACGCCGCCAAGCTTCTGATCGAGAAGGGCCTGCCCTTCCAATACGGCACCGACCTCGGCGGCACCGACGAAACGGTGCTGTCGCAGCAGTTCGACGCGCCGCTGTGCGTCACCCACTATCCGGCGGCGGTCAAGGCGTTCTACATGAAGTCCGATCCGCAGCAGATGGACAAGGCACTCTGTGTCGACGTGCTCGCGCCGGAGGGCTACGGCGAGATCATCGGCGGCGGCCAGCGCCTCGACGACCTCGACCTGCTCGTGCAGCGCATCAACGACCACAAGCTGCCGCAGGAGGCGTTCGAGTGGTATCTCGACCTGCGCCGCTACGGCTCGGTGCCGCACGGCGGCTTCGGCATGGGGATCGAACGCGTCGTCACGTGGATCTGCGGCATCGATCACCTGCGCGAGACCATTCCCTACCCGCGCACGCTCTACCGCCTCTATCCGTAGCTCAGCGACAACGCCCCGCCCGGCTGGACGCCACCTCGAGGGTTAGCTGCACGCGATCGTTACACGGGTGGCGTAAGTTGCACGGAGATTTCCGGCTCCTCCGTAGCGTGATTCGAGGGAAACGCTCCGTGCCATGCTGACCGCGTTCAAGCGGATCCAATCTTGCACTCGACGAGGTGGCGACGGTCGAAGTTCGTCGCCAGTTCTCGAGAGCAAGGTAATTGATGTCCGCGTGGCCCTCCGTCGTAGCCAGAGTCCTTCTGGCGAGTTCGTTTCTCTCCGCTCCAGTCCTTTCCTTCGCGCAAACCGCCACCGTCGCCTGGGACTTCAACCCCGTGCAAGATGCCGTGCAGTCCTACGAGGTATGCATCGGCACGCGGAGCATGGCCTGTGACACGGTTCGCTGGACGGTGGGACCGGCGCAGAACTGGTTGCCATTCACGCTCACTCCGGGTGTGCTGCACCTGTTCACGGTGCGCGCGATCAGCGCTGAAGGACCCGGTCCATTCGCGGCCGAGTTGAGGGTGTCGATGCCGCGGCTCGCGGCCATTCCGGATCGCAGCGACGCGACCGGCACGGCCGTAGCGGTCGATGTCGCCGCAACGGACCCCGACGGCAGTGGCGTGACGTTCACTGCCACCAACCTGCCGGCCGGGATGTCGATTGACGGGCGTAGCGGACGGCTGAGCGGCACGCCGAGCACGAGCGGCCTCTATCGGCCCTCCATCACCGTCAGCGACGCGCTCGCGTCGGACACGCAATCGTTCGCGTGGACCATCACCACCGTCAGCGGGAACGGCGGCGGCGGTTCGAGCGGCATCACGCCGATGACGAGCGTGGCAGTAGGATTCTCTTCGAGCACGCCGCAAGCCGTAGGCACGGCTGTCGCCATCACGGCGCGCGGCCAGGGTGGCAACGGAACGCCGATGTATCGCTTCTGGGTCCAGCCCTGGGGCGGCGCCTGGCAAGTCGTACAGGACTGGAGTGCGGCCAGCACCTACACATGGCGGCTGCCCGCCGCCGGCGGCTACAACGTCACCGTCTACGGGCGCAACGGCACCGCCGGCAATGGCGACGTCAGCGCCAGCCGCACGTTTGAAGCGGTCGGGTCCGGCAGTGGCGGCGGCACCGGCGGCGGGGGGACCGGCGGCGCCATCACGGCCATGACTAGCGTCGCGCTGTCGTTCGCGCCCACCACACCGCAGCCGGCCGGTACCGCCGTGACGATAAGCGCGCGTGGCCAAGGCGGCAGCGGCGCGCCGATGTATCGCTTCCTGGTGCAGCCCTGGGGCGGAGCGTGGCAGGTGGTGCAAGAGTGGAGCACGTCGGCCAGCGTCAGCTGGCGGCCGGCGGTCTCTGGTGGCTACAACCTCACCGTCTACGCACGCAACGGCACGATCGGCACCGGCGACGTCACCAACAGCCGCACCTTCGAGGCCAGCGCGGGCACGGGTAGTGGCGGCGGCGCTCCCAGAAGCCCGATGACGAGCATCGCCTTGACCTACACGCCAACGACTCCGCAGCCGGTAGGCACGAACGTGACCCTGACCGCGCAGGGACGCGGCGGCACCGGCACACCGACCTACCGCTTCTGGGTCCAGCCGTGGGGCGGGGCCTGGCAGATCGTGCAGGACTGGAGCACGTCATCGACCTTGACGTGGCGGCCCGCGGCCATCGGCGGCTACAACCTCACGGTCTACGGCCGCACGGGCGCAACCGGAGATGGCGACGTCAGCGACAGCAAGACGTTTGAAGCCAAACGCTGATCGACAGGACCCCTCGCGGCCGGTCGACAGTCGCGTGGGTGCGCAGGGCAGGGCGTCTACGCTCTACTGCTTGTGTCCCTGACGAGCGCGGGCCAGTACGGTATCCTGCCTCGCCGATGGACGAGGAGGACCTGCTCGCGCTCATGACGTCTGCCGTCACGCTGCGAGCCGTGACGTTGCTCGTGCCGGGCGGCCTGTCGCTCTCCTCTGGCCGCTACCGCTACGACCGCCAGATCGTCTCCGGCCTGCGCGCCCTGGGTTGGGAGGTCGACGTGGAACTGCTCGACAGCAGCTTTCCCGATCCGACCGACGAGGCGCTCGCCCAGGCGGCCCGGATGCTGGCCGATCGGCGCGACCATGCCATCGTCATGATCGACGGACTGGCGCTCGGCGCCATGCCGGAACTGGTCGAACGCGTGGCCCACCGGATGACCGTCGTCGGCCTCGTGCATCACCTGCTGGCGGCGGAAACGGGCCTCGAGAGCTCGGCCGCCGCCGCCGTGGCCGGGCGCGAGGGCCGGGCGCTGCGTGCCGCGACCGGCTTGGTGGCGTCGAGCTTCGGCACAGCGCGCGCCATCGCCGGGTACGGCGTGCCGCGCCAGCGCATCGCCGTGGCCTTGCCTGGCACCGATGCGGCCCCTCGCGCCGAAGGCAGCCGCAACCGCGCTGGCGCGCGCCGCTCCACGCCGGTGGAACTGCTGTGCGTGGGCAGCTTGATTCCGCGCAAGGGGCACGACGCGCTGTTCGATGCGGTCGCGGACTTGCGGCTTCTGCCCTGGCACTTGACCTGCGTCGGCAGCGACCTCGTGGCTCCAGGCACCGCCGCGGCGCTGCGCGAGCAGATCGACATCTCCGGCCTGACCGAGAGCATCACGCTCAGTGGCGAGATCGACGATGCGTCGCTCGAACGCGCTTACCAGAAGGCGGACGTGTTCGTGCTGGCGACCCGCCACGAGGGCTATGGCACGACCGTGGCCGAGGCCCTGGCGCGCGGCATCCCGGTCGTGAGCACCATGGCCGGGGCGATTCCTGAACTGGTCGGGTTCGGCGCCGGCGCGATCGTGCCCATCGACGACACGGCGGCATTGGCCGCGGCCCTCGAGCCGATCGTCACCGATCACACCGAGCGCGCCGGTCTGGCTGCCGGCGCCCTGACTCAAGCTGCCGCCCTGCCTAGCCGGGCCGACACGGCCCAGGCCGTGTCCGATGCGCTGGTGGTGTTTGCGGCCCCAGAAAACAGCCGCTAGCGCCGCCGGCCGGCGCGACTGCTAGGCCGTCCGCCAGGTCTCCTCGCCCTGTTCCTTGCGCCGCAACTGGCGGCGCGCCCGGTCGATCTGCTCGGCCAGTTCGCGCTCCTGCTGCAGAAGGCTCAAGGTGTTCTGCGCCTGATGGACCGCGAAGTCGAGGCGCGACACCTTGTCGGCAACGGCGTCCATGACGGCGCTGTGTTCGGTGAGCGTCTCCAGCGTGACGCGGACGTCGCCCATCATGTTGACGATGGTGTTGGTCTGGCCCTGCACGGTCTCGACCAGCGCCTTGCGCTCCTCGACCACCCGGATTTTCTCGTCGGTCTCGGAGGCACTGGCCAGGAGCTGTTCGATCTGCTGCCGCAGGGCGGCCACTTCCCCACGCTGCCCGAGCACGTGGTCGAGATCGGCCTTGGCGCGGGCGGCCACTTCCCGCACGGCTTCCGTCTGCGCCTTGACGGCGCCGACGACCTGTTCGCGCTTGGCCACGGCCTTGATCTGCTGCTCGACTCCGGCCGCCCCTTCCTTGAGGGTGTCGACCTTGGTCTCGAAGGCGGCGATGCTCACGTCGCGCTGGCGCGCCTCCACCTGGCCGAGTTCCGCCGTGAGCTCGCCCTTCGTGCTCGCCGCCCGCTTCACTTCGTCCATGAGGCCGCGCACCTCGCGCACCCGCGCCGCGACGTCGGTCGAGAGCGAGCGGCCATCCTCGAGCAGGGCCGCGAGGCGCTTCTCCTGGTCGGCCACCGTGGCGGCGCCCTTCTGGGCGTCGGTCACGCTGTTGGCCACCTTCGCCATGCGGCGCTCCAGGCCGCTGACCTGCCGGGTGAGCGGCATCAACTGCCCCTGCGTCACCGACAGAGCGCCGATCTTCTGTTCGACGTCGACGACCAGCCCGACCAGGCCGTCGGCGGCAGACTTCATCTGTTCCAGTTCGGACTTGCGGGCGAGCTGAGCCTCGAGCTGACGGTCGGTCTTGAGCGCCAGCTTGGCCAGGTCGTCGACCCGGTTGTGCACCAGGTCGACGAACTCGGCACGGGCGCTGAGCCGCGAGAGCTGCTGGTCGAGCGCCACCGAGTCCTCACCGATGCGCACGGCCTTGGCCGCGGCGATGTCGATTTCCGCGAGCTTCGCCGCCACGGTGTCGAGCTTGCGGTCGATTTCGGGCACCTCGGCCTGGAAGGTGGCGAGCTTGGCGGCCGCCGCTTCGAGCGCGCCACGGTCGGCGGTCAGTGTCTCGCGCGTCTTGGCCAGTTCCTGACCAAGCTTCGAAAGGTCTTGGAACTCGGTGCGCAGGGCGTCGAGGTCGTGGCGGACTCGGGTCAGGGCGTCCATCTGCGCGGTGGTCCGTTTGGCGAGTTCCTCGACGTTTTCGAGCCGTCCGCCGAGCAGCTTGAGCCCGTCGTGCTTGCGGCCGAGATCCTCGGAATGCGCGCCGAGATCCTCGAGGCGTTGCGTCATCGCGTCGAGGCGCTGGCCGAGCGTCACGATGGCGCGCTCCTTGGCGGCCGCGGCGTCGAGGCGCGACTCCACCTCGCCCATGCCCGAGTCGAGTGCCGTCATGCGCTGGCCGAGCGCATCGGCTTCCTTGCGGGCCAGGTCGATCCGTTCCAGGTAGTTGCGGGCGAAGTCGCTGAACTCCTTGCTGTCGCGCTGCGTCTTGGCGATCTCGCGCGTCAGGTCGTCTTTGACCTTGGCTCCGGCTACCAGTTCCGTGCCGGTGTCGAGCGACAGCTTCTCGAGGCGATCGAGCAGATCCTCGGTCTTGGTGATCTGCTTGGCCCCGTCGGCCAGCTTCGCGATCTGCGCGTCCATCGACCACATCATCTCGTTCAGGCGGTTGCTCTCGACGAGCGCGCGCTCGACGACGCCGCGCTGGCCCTCGAGGGCCTTGACCTTGAGCGAGACGTGTTCCGACAAGCTGTTGAGCGACGCGAGGCGCTCTTCGGTCGACTTGCTCAGCTCGTCGAGCGCGGTGAGCGCGCCGATCTTCTTCTCGATTTCAGTGACGGCGCCCATCACCGTGTCGGCGTATTCACGCTCCTCGCGTGCCGCAGCCCGCAGCCGCTCGTATTCCTGCCGCAGATCCGGCGTGAGCGCCCGCAGACTCTCGACCTCGGTGCGCAGTCGGGTCACTTCGCTGGTGGCCGCGGCGGCGCCCTGCTGCGCGTCGCGCAGGGCGGTCCGGACCTCGTCGACCTGACTGCGTTCCTGCTTCAGCGCTTCGATGCTTGCCCGGTTGTCGGCAGCCTCGACCTCGAGCCGCTGCAGCGATTCACGCAGGCGCTGGAGGTCGCCGTCGGGTGAGAGCAGGCGCGTGACGAAGCCTTCGGCTTCCTCCGCACGCTTGGTGACCGCCTCGACCCGCGGGCCGGCCTCATCGACCGCGCGCACCTGGGACACCAGCGTGTTGACCTGCTCGTCCAGGTCATCCAGGCGCCCGCCGGCAGCGACGGCCCGCTTCTCGACCCGCTCGAGCGATTTGGCCGTCTGCAGCAGGCTGGCGCTGCGTGTCTCAACTTGACCAAGTGCGCCCTCGAGCATGATCTTGTGCTCACGGGCAAACTTGATGAGCTTGATGAGCTCCGCGCTCGCGGCCTTCGCGGCCGGCGCATCGGCGCCCAAGGTCAATGTCTTCAGCGTATCGAACATCGTTTCCCCAGCTCGGGGCCGTACGGTCGTCCGGGGATGAGCGGGCCCGCCCCGCGGCGTGCCGTGCTTCCACTGCCGACCCTACAGACGCGCCGCAAGCCTCACCATGACGCTGCCCCGGCGCACCCATGCGCCGTAACCCGTCTACGCTGGTCTTTTCGGCTCAATCCAGCCAGCGGACTAGTGGCCATTCCCTGCAAGCACGGTCCGGCGCGTGC
>JBDTWC010000071.1:0-8311 GCA_040006875.1 Acidobacteriota bacterium
TGCGGGTCACGCCCTGCGAGTTGAACTCGCCGGTCAGCATCGGCTGATCCCACGAGGCCGGCACGAACGACATCGCGGCCAGGTTGTAGACCTCGTCGGGTTGCGCCTCGTCGATCACCTTGATGAGCGAGAGCTGGTCGAGCAGGTCGGCCGGGCGCAGCGTGATCCGGTCGTGGAGGTGCGCGATCCGCCACTGGTTGGGCGCGCTCAGACGGCGCACGGCGCCAACCACCTTGTAACCCTTCGCGAGCAGCAACTCCGCGAGATACGAGCCGTCCTGGCCAGTGATGCCGGTGATGAGAGCGGTCTTGGCCATGTCGCTGCGCGGCTCGCTTCAAAAAGAGAGTTGGGAGTGGCAGGAAAGGCCGTCACGGCCTCCCCAACCGATCCAGCTTATCACCCGCGTTCGAGCGCCGACAAGACTGCTAGTGACGGGTCACGCCCGACCCGGGCGCCTCGTGGAACTGCAGCGTAGCCAGGAGCGTGCGCACGCCCGCGTCGGCGCAGATGCGGTGGAGCGCCGCTATCCGCTCGGGCGACACCGCGGTCGTCGCTACCACCACCTGCTCGACCTCGCCCGATCCGAGCAGCGCCGTCATCTGCTCGAGGCTGCCGAGCACGGGAACGCCATGGACGTTGGTGCGGAACTTGCCGCGGTCGTCGTCGATGAAGCCGACGACCTTCCAGGCCAACTCGTGATTGGAGCGGGCTTCGCGCAGCACCATGACGCCGCCGGCGCCGGCGCCGTAGATCACGGTGCGCGGGCCGTGCGGCCGGTCGATCCGCAGCAGCTCGCCCAGAGCGCGGAAGAGCACGCGGCTCCCGCACAGGAAGCTGGTCACGAGCAGCCAGTGAATGGCGAAGACCGCGCGGGAGTAGCCCTCGAACCGGAACTGCGCCAGCACCGCCAGCAGCGACGCGGCCGTACCGGCGGTGGTGGCGAAGGCGAGATTCATCAGGTCGCGGATGCCGGCGTGGCGCCACGAGTCCTGATAGACGCCGAACAGTCCGAGCATCACCGCATGCAGCGCCAGCACGGTGAGCACTGAGGCCGAGAACAACGGCAGCTCCGCCGCCAGCGAACTCTCGAAGCGCAGCACATAGGCCGAGTAGTAGGCCAGAGCCACGAGCGCCGCATCGAGCGCGATGGTCGCGACTTGCTTCTTGTACTGGAAATCCGAGAGCACGCGCACGACGCCGGTGGCCCCGGCGCGGTTCGGGTAGACGCGCTGCAGGCCGAGCTTGACGGCCAGCACGGCCACGCCCGCGAGCAGCAGACCGACGAGCGTGGCGGTGTAGGGCAGGCCGTACCGATACGAGAGCACCGCCACCATGCCCGAGCCGAACGCCATCGCCCACAAGGCCAGCACCGCGCCCCGTTCCGACAGGCCGAGGGCAACGAGGCGATGGGAGGTGTGATCGCGGCCGCCCTGCGCCACCGAGATGCCGGCCAGGGTGCGGGCCACGGTCACGAACGCGGTGTCGAAGAGCGGCACGAGCAACAGCAACACCGGCAGCAGCAACACCGCCACCGTGCCGCGGCTGTAGGGAAACGGCCCCATCACGTTCAGCCCGCCGACCAGCATGCCGATGAAGAGGCTTCCGGTGTCGCCCATGAAGATCGAGGCCGGCTGGAAGTTGAAGATCAGGAAGCCGGCGAGCGCGCCGCACAGGGTCGCGGCCAGCAGCGCGCCCTCGAGGTTGCCGTCGACCAGGAAGAAGTAACAGCGGAAGCCGGCGGCGATGAGGCCGATACCGGCCGCCAGGCCGTCCATGTTGTCGAGCAGGTTGAAGGCGTTGGTCACGCCGACGAGCCAGACCAGCGTGATCAGCTGGTCGATGGCCGAGATGTCAGTGACGGTGAGGCGCACGCCGCCAGCGACCACGACCGCGGTGATGACGAGCTGAGCCAGGAACTTGACCTGCGGACGGAGCGGCCGGAAGTCGTCGAGCAGGCCGACGGCGGCGAGGCTCGCGGCGCCGCCCACGAGCAGCCACGCGCGCCACGCCAGGGCCGGCAGCAGCGGCACGACGATCAGCACCGCGCCGGCAATGGCCAGCCCGCCCATCAGCGGAATGGTGCCGCGATGCCAGCGATCTTCCTTCGGTGTGGCGACTGCGCCCACGAGATGGGCCAGCGGTCTCACCGCGTAGGTGAGCGCCACCGAGAGGATCAATGCCGCGAGTGGCGGCCACCAGAGGTCGGTCATCGGTCGGAGCGGCGCCAGTGAGGATGACGCCGGGTGAAGATGATACTGTGTCGGAGCGCCGGGCCGGACACGTCGCCCGGGTGGCCGTCCGCATGCCGTTCTTCCCCACCTCCCGCGTCCTCCTCACCGGCGCCGACGCGCAACTGGCCAGCGCCGTGCGCGCGCGCCTCGCGCCGCTGTACGTCGTCACCGCCCTTGGCCGCCGGGAACTCGACATCACGAGTGCCGCCGCGGTCGCCGGCGCCTTCCGCGAGCTGCGGCCGGACGCGGTCGTCAACTGCGCGTCGTTCAACGACGTCGACGGCGCCGAGCTCCGCGCCGCCGAGGCCCTGGCCGTCAACGGCCTGGCGGTGGCGACCCTGGCCCGGGAGGCCGCGGCCGCCGACGCCCTGCTCGTGCACTACAGCACCGACTTCGTGTTCGACCCGACCACCGACCCAGGCCCGCTCGCCGAGTCGGCGCCGGTGCGGCCGCGGAGCGTCTACGGGCAGTCGAAGCTCCTCGGCGAGCTCTACGCCCGGCGCGCGCCGCGTCACTACGTGCTGCGGGTGGAGAGCCTGTTCGGCGGCACCCCGGCCAAGAGCAGCATCGACAGCATGGCGGCCACGCTGCGGGGCGGCGGCATCGTGCGCGCCTTCGCCGATCGCACCGTGTCGCCCTCGTATGTCCACGACGTGGCCGATGCCACCGCCCGCTTGCTCGGCAGCGCGGTGCCCTCCGGCCTCTACCACTGCGTCAACAGTGGGCACGGCACGTGGCTCGACGTAGCGACAGTTCTGGCCCGCGAGTTGGGTGCGAATCCCGCGCTCGTGACCGGCGTGCCGTTCGCGTCGCTGTCGCTGCGCGCGCCCCGACCGCAGTTTGCCGCGCTCTCGAACGCCGCGCTGGCCGCGCACGGCGTGACCTTGCCGGCGTGGCCCGACGCGCTCGCGCGCTACGTGCGCGCGCTCGACGCCGCCTAACCGGTCACGCGAAAGCTGGTCACGGCGGCGATCACGCGCGCCTGATCGGCCGCGCTCAGGTCGAGGTAGAGCGGCAGGCGCACCAGACGATCAGCGACGTCTTCGGTAACCGGACACTGGCCCTCACGACCGCCGTAGTGGCGCCCCATCCCGGACAGGTGCAGCGGCTGGTAGTGGAACACAGCCAGCACCCAGTGCGAGCGCAGATGGGCGATGAAGCGGGTCCGCTCCTCGAGCGACGGCAGCAGCAGGTAGTACATGTGCGCCGGGTGCAGGCACGGCGCCGGCACCTGCGGGCGGCCCACGCCCTCGGCCGCCGCCCAGGTCTCGAGCTCGGCGTGGTAGCGGCGCCAGATCCTGTGGCGCGTGTCCTGGATGGCGGTGCGCGACTCCAGCTGCGCGCACAAGTAGGCCGCCAGCAGGTCCGAGGGCAGGTAGCTCGAGCCGACGTCGACCCAGGTGTACTTGTCGACTTGGCCGCGGAAGAAGCGGCTGCGGTTGGTGCCCTTCTCGCGCAGGATCTCGGCCCGCGCCACCAGGGCCGGGTCGTTGATCACGAGGGCGCCGCCTTCGCCGCAGGTGAGGTTCTTGGTCTCGTGGAAGCTGAGGGTCGAGGTGGCACCGTAGCTGCCAAGCGCCCGGCCGTCGTAGCTGCCGAACAGGCCGTGCGCGTTGTCCTCGATGACATGGAGGCCGTAGCGGGCCGCAATCGCCATGAGCGCCGGCATGTCGCTGCCGACCCCGGCGTAATGCACGACCATCAGCGCCTTGGTCTGCGGCGTGATCGCCGCTTCCACCAGCCGCTCGTCGAGGTTGAGGGTGTCGGGCCGGATGTCGACAAACACCGGCTTGGCGCCGCGCAACGCGAACGCGTTCACCGACGATACGAACGTGAACGCCGGGCAGAGCACGTCGTCGCCGGGGCCGACCTGGGCGAGCAGGGCCGCCATCTCCAGCGCATGGGTGCACGAAGTCGTGAGCAGCACCTTCGGCGCCCCGGTGATCGCTTCGAGCATGGCGTGGCAGCGGGCCGTGAACGGGCCGTCGCCCGACAGGTGTCCCGAGCCCAGCGCCTGCTGCAGATAGGGCAACTCGCGACCGGTCACCGCGGGGCGGTTGAACGGCACCGGAGGCAAAGGCAGCGGCACACTCACTTGCGGCTCCGTTCCTTCACCGCGGCGCGGGTCTCGCGGTCGGTCTCGCGCTTGCGGAGGGTCTCGCGCTTGTCGTGGAGCTGCTTGCCCTTCACCAGGCTGATCGCCACCTTGACCCGGCCCTTCTTGAAGTAGAGGCGCAAGGGCACAAGCGTGAGGCCCTTCTCCTGCGACTTGCCGACGAGCTTCCGGATCTCATGCGCGTGCAGGAGCAGCTTTCTGCGCCGCTTCGGATCGTGATCGACGTAGCCGCGGTGGCTGTAGGGGTTGATGTGCACGTTGTAGAGCCACACCTCGCCCTTCTCCACGCGCGCGAAGCTGTCACGCAAGTTGGCCTTGCCCTCGCGAATCCCCTTCACCTCGGTGCCGAGCAGTTGCACGCCGGCCTCGAGCGTTTCGAGGATGTGGTACTCGTGAAACGCCTTGCGGTTCTCGGCGATCAGCTCTTCGTCGTCCCCGCGCGGGCGATCCCCGGGTCGCGTTTCCGACGTGCGCGTGCTCACGACTGCTCCTTGACCCGGGTCGCCAGCTCCGCGGCCAGGCGCACCGCTTCAACCAGGCTGCCGTGATCGGCGAGGCCGCGTCCGGCGATGTCGAACGCGGTGCCGTGATCGACCGAGGTGCGCACGATCGGCAGGCCGAGCGTGACGTTGACCGCGGTGCCGAAGGCGAGCAGCTTCACCGGGATGAGTCCCTGATCGTGATAGCAGGCCAGCACGCAGTCGAACTCGCCGCGCGCGGCCCGCACGAAGACCGTGTCGGCCGGAAAGGGACCGCTCACATCGAGGCCGGCCTGCTGGGCGTCGCGCACCGCCGGCGCGAGCACCTCGTCGTCCTCAAAGCCCATCAGACCGCCTTCGCCGGCGTGCGGGTTGAGCGCGGCCACGGCCAGCCGCGGCGCCTTGACGCCGAAGTAGGGCAGCTCCCCGGCGGTCAGGTACAACGTCTCGCGCACCAGCTCGCGCGTGAGCAGACGGGAGACGTCACGGAGCGGCACGTGCACGGTGGCGAGCACCACGCGCAGCTTGGGGGAATGGAACAGCATCGCCACCCGGCCCACACCGCACAGGTGCGCCAGGAGATCGGTGTGGCCCTTCCAGCCGAGCCCGGCAGCCGCGAACGCGGCCTTGTTCACCGGCGCGGTCGCGATCCCGTCGACCTTCCCCGCCTTGGCGTCGTCGACGGCGCGCACGATCGCGTCGAACGCGGCCCGGCCGGCCACCGCGCTGACTTCGCCCATGGCAAACGGGCCCGCCGGCGTGGCCTCGTAGACGATCGGCTGGCAGACCTCGAGCACGCGCCGATCGGCAGCCGCCTTGGCGGCGATCTCGGGCCCGATGCCTGCAGG
Organism: Acidobacteriota bacterium; assembly: GCA_040006875.1. Taxonomy (GTDB): domain Bacteria; phylum Acidobacteriota; class Vicinamibacteria; order Vicinamibacterales; family UBA2999; genus CADEFD01. The sequence continues at coordinate 5,675 of JBDTWC010000071.1, forward strand.
ATCGCCGGCCGTGATCGCGATGCGTGGCTTCATCATGGACAGGATAGCAAGATCGATAGCGCGCTGAAGCGGGTCGTGTGACCAAGAAGTCACCACGAGCGCGCATCCCGCTATCGGTCGGGGTAGATCTCCGCCGCAATCCACTCCGCCACGAGCTTGGGGCCCGCGTTGCGGTCGAGCGCCGCGAGGCCGCGATCGATGATGGCGAAGGCCTGACGCGCGGCCGACGCGGGCAGGGCGCGGGCCAGGCGCTCGAGCCGGTCGGCGATGTCGCCGTTGGCGAGCAGCCGGCGGTCGGACCCGGCGTGCAGGACGGCCAGGTCGCGCACGATCGACGAGGCCAGCTGCAGCACCGCCACCATCTCCTGGCGGGTGCGCTCCGGCTTCTTCGCGCCCACCACCATCTTGGCAAGACCGAGCCGCCCGGCGAGATCGCGTTCCGCGGCGGCGCTGAGCAGCAAGAGCGCGGCATCGCGCGTCACGGCCACATCGCTCGAGCCAAGCGCCAGCGCTGCACCGACGCTGCCATCGGCAAGGCCGGCAAGGCGCCGTGCTTCGGCCGGCTCGCGTTCGTGATCGCGCACCAGCAGCAACTCCACTTCGGCCATGGTGAGGCGGCCGAAGGCCAGGCGCATGGTGCGCGACCGGACCGTGCGCAGCAGCGAGTCGGGGGCCGCCGACGTGAGCACGAACATGGTGGCCGGCGGCGGCTCTTCGAGCATCTTGAGGAGCGAGTTCTGGGCCGCTTCGAGCATCGCGTCGGTGTCGCGCACCAGCACGACCCGCCGCTTGCCCTCGAACGGACGATAGCCGGAACCCTCGAGCGCAGTGCGCACGGCGTCGATCTTGATCTTGCCGGTGTCGTCGGGCTCGACCGGCCTCACGTCCACGTGCATGCCGCGGGCGATCCGATCGCACGACCGGCAGGTGCCGCAGGCGTCGCCATGCGACGGCGCCTGGCAGTTGATCGCCTCGGCCAGGGCCAGGGCCGCGCGCCACTTGCCCACGCCCGACGGACCGGAGAAGAGCAGCGTCGGCGGCACCGACTCGCGGGCCACGGCGCGCGTGAGCAGCGTGGTGAGGCGCGTGTGCCCGATCAGGTCGCGAAACGGCATGGGCGGCGCTACTGTGGCCGGGGCGTCGGTGGCTTCTTCGGGTTGGGCTTCTCGGTCTTCTCCCCGTCGTCGCGATCCTTGCGACCGAAGATCCGCCCCCAGAAGCCGCGCTTCTTCTCGGGCTCGGGCGTCTGCGCCGCCTCCGGCACGGTCGTGGCCGGTGCGGCCACCGGCGCGGCAGCCGGCTCCGCCGCCGCCACGTGATCCCCGCCACGCTGCTGCGTGGCGCTCTCGGGCGCGCTGAACCAGCCGGCCAGCCGGCCGAGCAGCGACCGGCCCACGTGCAGGTTGCAGGTCTCTTCCGGCTCGGTGCCGGCCACGAAGTACTCGGTGGCGATCATCGAGCGCTCTTCCTGACCGCCGTCCTTGAGCAGCACCGGCACGGCGTCGCAGCCCGCGGCGGGCCGCTTGCCCGACAGCCGGCATACCTGCACCGCCACCACGCCGCGCGGCGCCGCGAAGGGCTCGGGCTTGTCCTTGGCGGTGGCGACCTTCATGAAGTTCGCCCACAGCGGCACCGCCACATCAGCGGCGTAAGCCGCCCCGGGCAGGATCGGTTTGGGCGTGTCGTAGCCCACCCACACGCCGCTGACCAGCGACTTCGTGTAGCCCACGAACCAGGCGTCGCGATATTCGTTGGTGGTGCCGGTCTTGCCCGCCGCCGGCAGCCTGAAGCCGAGTTGTCGGGCCTTACTGGCCGTGCCGCCGTCGATCACGTCCTCGAGCATCGAGGTCATGAGGAACGCGGTCTCGGGCTTCACCGCCTGGGCGGCGTTGTCTTCGGCGGCGAACAGCACGGTGCCGTCGATGTCCTCGACCCGGCGGATGAGCGAGGGCCGGTGCCACATCCCTTCGGCCGCGAACGCGCCGTAGGCCGACGTCATCTCGAGCAGCGTGACCTCGCCCGAGCCGAGCGCCAGCGACGGCACCGCCGGCAATCCAGCGAGCCCCAGCCGGGCGGCGTAGGACACGGCCGACTTGGGGCCGATCATCTCGAGCATCCGTACGGCCGCGCGATTGCTCGACGTCCTGAGCGCCGTGCGCATGGTGAGCTCGGCGGCATCAGAGTGGCCGTCTTCCGGCACCCACGCGCCGTCGACCGTGTCGATCGGCTCGTCGAGGTGCTCGATGAGCGTGGCCGGCGTGTAGCCCGACTCGAGCGCGGCGGCGTAGACGAAGGTCTTGAAAGCCGAGCCCGGCTGACGCTTGGCCTGCACGGCGCGATTGAAGCGGCTGTCGGCGAAGCTGCGGCCGCCGACCAGGGCGCGCACCGCGCCCGAGCGCGGGTCGATCGCGACCACGGCGGCCTGCAAGGGCGCATCTTCGGGGGCAACGGTCTTGCGCCGGGCCTTGAGCGTGGCCTGACGGCGGGCCTCGAGATCCTCGAGCTGCCTGGCCACGGCCGCCTCGGCCGCCTTCTGCATCTCGACGTCGATGGTGGTGTAGACGCGCAGGCCGCTCTGGTAGACGCGCTCGCGGCCGAAGCGCTCGACGAGTTCCAGGCGGACCTGCTCTTTGAAGT
>JBDTWC010000072.1:0-8297 GCA_040006875.1 Acidobacteriota bacterium
ACGCCGACTCCTCGGCCTGCACCCACTTGAAGCGCTCGACTAGCTGCTCGAACGAGCGCGCCGTCTGCGACTCGTCGTCGAACACGAACGGCTGCCCGAGCACCGACAGCAGCCAGAACCGGTTGGCGACGAGGATGTGGTGCAGGAGGGCTCCGAGTTCAGGATCCGCGGCGGCCGCCGGACTGTGCCGGATCGCGGTCAGCAGCGCCGCATTGGCGTGTCCCTTGTGGGCGACCAGGTCGCGCAGCAGCTCGAGCATGCGCAAGATGCTAGCAGGTCGCTTCTGCGCTGCGTTGACGCGCCGGGCGCCGACGCGCGTCGGGCAGTCGTGCGCCGCGTTCTCTTCCTACTGCTTGGCCGGAGCGGCGGCTACCGCGGCGCCGTTCCGGATCTCGTCGCTGCCGCGCTTCACGATCACGTCGCCGACCGCGAGGGCACCCTGTACTTCAACCTGGTCGCCAGTCGCCGGTCCTTTCTTCACGGTCACCCACTCGGCCTTGCCGGCGGTGATGCGGATGACGAACGTGCGCTCGGTGGTCGTGACCACCGCCGTGGCCGGCACGAGCAGGCCGGCGCGCGCGCGCACGATCGGCCACGACACATCGGGGAACATCCCGGGCGCCAGCGCGCCCTCGCGGTTGGTGACATCGGCCTCGACGGTCATCGTGCGCGTCTTCTGATCGAGCGACCCGGCACTGCGCGCGATCTTCGCGCTGAACACCTGACCTGGATGCGAGGGCACGGTGAACTGGATCGTCCGCCCCGTGACGACAGTGCCGATGCTCACTTCCGGCACTGGCACGACCAAGCGCAGGCGCGACGTGTCCTCGATCCGGAAGAGGGCGCCGGTGGCCGGGCCCGCGAGCGCGCCCTGATGCATCAGGCGCTCGACGATGCGGCCCGAATACGGCGCGGTGACGCGCTGGAACTGCTCGAGCGCGCGCACCGCGTCGTGCGCCGCCAGCGCGACCGCCACCGCCTGCACCTGCGCGTCCACGAGCGCGCGCGCGGCCGCTGTGTCGTCCCTGGCGCGCTCCAGGTCGAGGCCGGCCACCGCGCCCGGCGTGGCGGCGGCGCGCGTCAGGCGCTCGAGTGTCGTCGCTGCACTGGCCAGGCGCGCGTCGGCCTCGGCCTTGCGCGACTCGGCCTCCTGCACGCGCGTGAGCGCCTCGGCCGACTGCGCCACCAGCTCCGGCGTGGACAGCACGGCCAGCGTCTGCCCCTGCCGCACCAGCGATCCCCGATCGACGAGCACCTGATCCACGAAGCCGTTCACGCGCGCCGAGACGGCCGTGGCCTGGAACGGCAGCAGTTCGCCGGGCAGCGTAATCACGCGATCGGCGGCGGCGGTGGCCGAGACGCGCGCGGTCTCGACGGCCTGCGCGGCCACCATCGCCGGCGGGCACAGCGCGGCCGCGGCGAAGACGACGACACTTGCGGAAACGCGGCTCACAGAGTTTCTCCCGAGGAATTGGCGCCCGCCGGCACGAGCGACGGCGAGTGCCTGGAGGCACGCGCCATCGCCCACGCGTAGGCAGCGGGGACCACGAACAGGGTGGCGGCAGTGGCGGCGACCAGCCCGCCGATGACGGCCCGGCCGAGCGGCGCGGCCTGCGCGCCGCCGTCGCCGAGGCCGAGCGCCATGGGCACCATGCCCACGACCATCGCCGAGGCCGTCATCAGCACCGCGCGCAGGCGGCCGGCGCTGCCCCGCACGGCGGCAGCCACGCTCGTGGCGCCCTGGTGCCGGGCGGTCTCGGCGAACGCCACGAGCAGGATGGCGTTGGCCACCCCGATCCCCACCGCCATCGTGGCGCCCACGAACGACTGGATGTTGGCCGATGTGCCCGTGATCCACAGCAGCATCGTGACGCCGGCCAGGGCCGCCGGCACCGCCACGAGCACCGCAGCGGTCAGGCGCACCGACTGGAAGTAGGCGGTGAGCAGCAGCGCGATCGCCAGCACGGACAGTCCGAGACCGCGCTGCAAGCCGCGCGTGGTCTGCTCGAGCACCGGCGCCTGCCCCCGGATGGCGACGGTGACTCCACGTGGGGTCTCACCCGTGGCAGCGATGGCCGCGCGAATCGCCGGCAGCACCTGCCCGAGGGTTGCGCCCTCGAGGTTCGCCGTCATGCTCACGACGCGCTGCCCGTTGTAGCGTTCGATCATGCCCGGCATCATCCCGTTGGCGACGGTGGCGACGTCGCCGAGCGTGGTCGCGGCGCCCGGCGACACGTTGAGCCGCTCGAGATCCGCCGCGGAGGCCATGCGGCTCTGCGGAATCTCGACCTGGATCTGGAAGCCGTTGCCACCCACCGGATCGCGCCAGTAGTTGGGCTCCACGAAGCGGCTCGACGCGGTGGCGGTCACGAGCGATTTCGCGATGCTGCTCATCGACAGTCCGTACTGTCCAGCCCGCTCGCGATCGATGTTCACGGCCAGCGTGGGATAGTCGAGCGGCTGCGCAATCTTGAGGTCGCGCAGTTCGGGCACCTGCGCCAGCGCCGCGCGCACCTTCTCGGCGTGCTCGCGGTTCTGCTGCAGGTTCAAGCCCTGCACCGCCACTTCCACGGGCGTGGGCGCGCCGAAGCTCATCACCTGCGACACGATGTCGCCGGCCTCGAACGACACGGACATCTCGGGCACGGCCCGGGCGAGCCGGGCTCGCAGGCGCTCGCGCAGCGCCGGCACGTCGCGCGCCGCTTCGGGCGCCAGCGACACGAGCAACACGGCTTCGTGCGGGCCTGAGGTCCACAGGTAGATGGTGTTGATCGGGTAGCTGGCCGGCTGCACGCCGATGAACGCGGTGCTGATGCGCACGTTTGCCGCGCCCACTTCCTGCGTGACCTCGTCGAGCACCTTCAACGTGAGCGGCTCGGTGCGTTCGATGCGGGTGCCGGTGGCCGCCCGCAGGCGCATCTGCAGCTGATCGCTGCCGGTCGTGGGGAATAGCTCGAGCCCCAGGCGCGGCACCGCCACGGCCAGTGCTGCCGCACAGATCACGGCATAGACCGCGAGCACCACCAGCGGCCGCGTGACGCACGCCTGCAGCGCGTTCACATAGCGGCCGAAGCCCTGCACTTCAAGCGTCGCGGCGGCTTCGGGCGAGCGCGGGCGAATGGCCGTGGGGCCGGTGAGCCGGCCTCGTAGCCACCACGCCGCTAGCACCGGCACGAGCGTGCTCGAGAGGACGTACGAGGCCGCCATCGCCAGGCCCACGGCCACCGCGAGCGGCACGAAGAGCTGCCCGGGCACACCGGTGAGGAAGAACGCCGGCAGGAACACGGCCAGCACGGTGAGCATCGCGAGCAGGCGCGGCACCGCGGTGACGCGGCTGGCCTCGATCACCGCGGCTCCGCCCGGCAGGCCACTCTCGAGATGGGTGTGGATGCTCTCGATGGCCACGGTGGCCTCGTCCACGAGCACGCCGACCGCGAGCGCCAATCCGCCCAGGGTCATCAGATTCAGCGTCTGTCCGCCCGCCCACAGGCCGACCACGGCGGCCATGATCGCGCCGGGAATGGTCAGGACCACGATCGCCGCGCTGCGCCAGTCGCGCAGAAACAACAGCACCATCAGCCCTGTGAGCAGTGCGCCCAGTCCGCCTTCGGTCGCGAGATTCCGGAGCGCGCTCGTGACGTAGCGCGACTGGTCGAATTCGAGCCGGATGTCCACGTCTTCCGGCGCCAGCGCCTTCATGGCCGGCAGGTTGTCGCGCACGGCCTGGATGACGGCAAGGGTGCTGGCCTCCGATCGCTTCGTGACTGGGATGTAGACCGTGCGCTTGCCGTTCACGTGCGCGTAGCTGGTGACGATGTCGGTGCCGTTCTCGACCACGCCGAGATCGCGCAGATACACCGTGGGGCCGGGGCCGGCGCGCACCGGCGCGTCCATCAGCTCGCTGAGCGTGCCGCCGAGCGTGGCGTTGGTGGACGCGATGCGATTCAGGTCGCCCGTACGCACGTTACCCGAGGGCGACACGACGGTGGCGCGGTTCACCGCCGCAATCGCCTCTTCCGGTGAGACCCGGTAGGACTGCAACCGATCCGGATCGAGGCGGACCACGATCGTGCGCTGGTTGCCGCCAAACGGCGGCGGGGCCGACACCCCCGGCAGCGTAGCGAAGAGCGGCCGCACGCGGTTGAGCGCGATGTCCTGCATCTCGGCCGGCGGGCGGGTGGGGCTGCTGAACACGAGCTGCCCGATCGGCACGCTGCCGGCGTCGAAGCGCGTGATGAAGGGCGGCACGGCGCCGGGCGGCATGAAGGCGCGGGCGCGGTTCACATAGCCCACGACCTGGGCCATCGCCTGATTCATGTCGGTGCCGGGGTGGAACACCAGCTTCAACAGCGCGACGCCCTGGATGCTCTTCGACTCGACGTGCTCGATGCCGGTGATGTAGAGGAAGTGGTACTCGTAGTAGTAAGTCAGGAACCCGTCCATCTGCTGCGGGTCCATCCCTCCGTACGGCTGGGCGACGTAGACGGCCGGATCGCCCACCACGGGGAAGATGTCCACCGGCATGCGGCGCACGGCGAGAACCGCGGCCACGGCGAGCGCCACCACGGCGACGACGACGGTGATGGGGCGCGCGAGCGCAGCCAGGGTGAGACGCATGACTAACGCTCCTGCCGGGCCGGGATCGGCGCGCCGGTTGGGGCCGCGGCTTCCGCGACGAATCCCGAGAGGTCGCCAGCCGCCGCCGCGATCGCGAGGCGCGCGCGCCACAGCGCGAGCGTGGCCAGGGCAGCGTCGGCGTCGGCTTGCGCCAGCACCCGCTGCGCGTCGGCCACGTCGGTGATGCCCGCGAGCCCGGCTTCATAGCGAGCCCGGGCCTGCGCGTCGGACTGACGTGCGGCGGTAAGCTGCACGGGCGTGTTCTCGGCCATGCGCGTGGCTGTATCGGCGAAGATGCGCGCTTCAAGCGCAGCCGTCCGCACGCGCTGCTCGGCGGCGCGCCGGCGCGCCTGGGCCGCGGTGACCTGCGCCGCCTGCGCGCGCGTGCGGGCGTGGGCGGCCGGCGCGTCGAGAATCGGGAAGGTGACGGTGAGGCCGGCGGCCCAGTTGGGCACGTCGGGCCACAGCCCCTCGCCGTTGTCGATGCCGCCGTTCACCAGCGCGCCGCTGGCGCGGGCCGACAGCGCCCCCTGCAGCAGAATCGTCGGCCGGTAGACGCGTTCGGCCTGGGTGAGCGCAGCGGCGGCGGCAGCGGCCGCGCCAGCGGCCGCGCGCAGGTCAGGATGCGTCGCGTCCGGGCCGCTCGTCGCCGCCGGCACGGGCGCACCAGATCCAGCGGACCTTGGTGCGTCGATTGCGCCGGCCGCAAGCGCGCGCGACTGAGCGCCGGCTGACGCAGCCAGCCCGCCGGGCGCACGCGTGAGCAACGGACCGGCGTCGAGGTCTGGAGTGGCCTCGGGATTCCCGGTGGCGGCGGCCAGGCGCAGCCGCGACACCGCCAGCGCTTGTTCATCCACGAGCAGACGATTCCGCGCCGACGCCAGCTCCGCGTCCACGCGCGAGCGATCCGCACCGGGGCGCAGGTCGGCGTCGACGAGCGCGCCCACCGTGCGCTGCAGCGTCTCCAGCCGGGTGACGTTGGCGCGCGACGCATCGACCAGGCGCAGGGCGCCGAGGGCCGTGAGAAACGCGTCGGCGGCGCGCTCGCCGGCGTCGAGGCGCACCACGTCTGCCTCCGCGTCCGCCGTGTCCACACGGGCGCGAGCGACAGCTTCCCCGGCCGAGCGCCGGCCGAAGTCGAAGACCTCCGCCGAGAACAGCAGACCCGCCGCCGTGCCCCACACGCTGCTGAGCGATCGGTCGTCGAGCACGGGTCCAGAAATGGCAGGCACGACGCTCTGCGGCAGCAGCAGTCCGAAGACGTTGTTGCGCGTGGCGCGATTCACCTGCCACACGGCATCGAGCCGGGGCAGATACTGCGCGCGCGCGAGCGGCACCGCCTCCGCTGCCGCGGCCGCCGCGGCGGCGGCTTCGGCCGGGCCGGGGTGCTGGCGGACCGCCAGACTCACGGCGGCGCCGACGGTGAGGGGGGCGGGCGAAGGCGCGGTGATGCCGGCGTTGGTCGCAGACGTTGTTTGCGCGGCGACGACTCGGGCGAAGGTCACGAGCGCAAGCGCGACGAAGGTCGAGCGGGCGCCGGGATGAGCGCGGCTCATCGCTTGGCGGCGGCTTCCCGGAACGAGATGTCGAGAATCGGATAGCTCGGCCAGTCCTGGTAGTTGAAGTGCCACCACTCGTTGGGCTCGACCGTGAACCCCTGCTTCTCCATGGCCGCGCGCAGCAGGTCGCGGCGCGCCCGCTGCTGCTGCGTGCCGCCAGCGTAAGTGGGGAACGAGCGCTGCGTCGACTCGTCGTAGTTGCCGGGCATCTGCACGATCTGCCCGGTGGCGAGGTCATACATGGTGAGGTCCACGGCGCAGCCGCGGTTGTGCTTCGAGCCGGTTTTCGGATCGGCCACGAACTCGCGCATCGGCGAGCCGGCGGTCAGGTCCCAGAATTTCTTGGTGATGGTCCAGGGGCGATAGCCGTCGTGAATCATCAGGCCGTAGCCGTGACGCGCCAGCTCGCGATGCGCGGCCAGCAGGGCCGTGGCGGCCGGGCGCTGCAGGAAGGCGCGCGCCTCGGGATACACGACCTGCTTGGTGAAGTTGTTGGTGGTGGCGTAGCGGATGTCGAGCTTGATCGTGGGATCGAGCGTGACGAGCTCGACCAGGTCGGCGGGTCGCGTGGCCTTGGGGTCGCGCGGCGGTGCGGTCTGCGCGCCTACCGGAGCGGCAACGAGCAGAGCGACAAGCAGGGTGAGCGCCGGGAACGTCGAGGACATGCCGGCATTATGCACACAGTTCCCGCCGTGCCGGAGGGCCACCCGTGACGGGGTCGGCGACAAATGCCTAGCGGGCCAGCCAATAGGTCATCTTCACCGCCAGCGACCGCCCGCGCACCCGGGCGCGCGGGCCGATGGCCAGATCGGTGTCCCAGCCCTGGTTGTAGACCACGTAGAAGTCGCTGCCCGGCCGGTAGATGTACCAGAGCAGGAAGTTGAAGCTGGCGGTCTTCCGCTCGTCGTTGTACTGGGCGAAGCCCTTGAGGAAGAGTGCCGGCGAGAACGAGTGGCTGACCCGGAAGTTGATCACGTTGCTCACAAACGGCGCCCGGCCCGGCAGCGTGATGCGGTTGCGGGTGTAGTTAGGCTCGAAGAGCAGCGTGCGGCCGACCAGGAAGTTCAACGACGCGCGCGCCGTCTGGCGCGTGCCGTCGTAATACTGGCCGGCCTCGACCGTGCTGCTGCCGTAGACCCGCCCGGCCTGGCTCATGGTGTAGGTGGCCGACAGGCTCGTCCAGTCGTATCCGCCCACCGGGATGCGCGTGCCCGCCACCGCGAACGGCTGATCGAGATAGTCGTAGTCGTGCACCACGGCCACGCGCGCGCTGGCCGTGTTCTGCTGCGCCAGCTGAAGTTCGCCGGTCGTGGTGCGCGACTGGAGACGCCCGGAGTGGTCCTGGTAGGTGTCGAAGTAGCTGTTGACCTGGACCTGCCGCACACCTCGCCACTTGGGGCGCGGCGTCCAGCCCGCCTTGGCGCGCGTGCTGCGCACGTCGGTGCGCACGATGAAGCCCATCTCGGCGTTGAAGTTCCGGGCGATGTCGGCGTACTGCGCGCCGTAGGTGAAGCGGTCGCTCTTCCAGATGAAGTCGACGACGCCGGCCGTGTCGTGACCACTGCGATCAGGGGATGCGGTCTTGGCAAAGAGACCGGTGAGGGTGACGTTCTGCCCGAAGAGGAACCCGGCGTCGAGTCCGAGCGAGCGGTTGTAGTCGGTGAGCCCGCCCTCGCGGTTGAGCAGCATGGCGCCGATGCTCGACTTCGAGAGCACGTTCCGCTTGTTCCGGAAGGCGGTGTAGTTGGCGCCCTGCACGCGCTGCGGCCGCCCGCCCACGGTCACGTCCTTATCCTCGCTCGTGATGTTGATGAGGCCCACCGAGTAGCCGCCCACGCGACCCGTGATCTTGCCGCCGCCGATGAGCGGCACTTCCTGACCGTCGACCAGCCCGATGCTGCGGCTGTAGAAGAGCGGCAGGATGCCCGGGTCGTTGCTGGCGGCCTCGCCGCCCGGGCTCGACCCGCTCTTGCCGTAGTCGAAGATGCCGGCGCTTTCGGTGAAGAAGACGCGCTTCTCGGGAAAGAACAGACTGAAGCGGGTGTTGTTCACCACTTCCTGGTCGGCTTCCACCTGCGCGAAGTCGGTGTTGTAGGTGAGGTCGGCGGTGAGTTCGTCGGT